>NZ_JBALOZ010000084.1:0-33248 GCF_036965125.1 Bacillus sp. JJ1503 | reverse complement strand
AAGCGTTCATGAAGCTCTTTTTGCAAGGGTTCACCTGAAAATGCGCACTATGAAGTGTTCATGAATCTCGTTTAGCAAGGGTACAGTCGAAAATGCGCACTATGAAGTGTTCATGACTCTCGTTTAGCAAGGGTACAGTTGAAAACACGTACTATGAATCGTTCATGAAGCTCGATTTTATCCTCATTTTTTGATCATAAGCTTCGACTACTCCTCAAGTTAAATCTCCCCTTAATACTTGCTATTCCTTTCATTCAGATTATGTTCAATTTAGAAGATTGCATTTTATCAATTAAAATTTATTCTCTCGTCTTTTTCATGTTAAAATAGAATACATGATTGCCTTTTTAATAGTTTGACAGTAATTTCGAAGTCTTAAATATATTCATAGAAGTTTATTTATAGATGAAAGTAGGTGATATCGTGGGCAAAGTCATTGCAATTGCAAACCAAAAAGGTGGAGTAGGAAAAACGACTACATCCGTGAACCTTGGTGCCTGTTTAGCATACATAGGAAAAAAGGTTTTGCTAGTAGATATTGACCCTCAAGGGAATGCGACAAGCGGGGTAGGAATAGAGAAAGCAGATGTTGATCAATGTATTTATGATGTGTTAGTAGATGATGTAGAAGCTGCGAAGGTTATTCGCCCAACTACAGTTGAGAATTTATATGCTATTCCTGCAACGATTCAACTAGCTGGAGCAGAAATTGAATTAGTGCCGACGATTTCAAGGGAAGTGCGTTTAAAACGTGCCTTAGAGGAAATTAAAGAGAACTTCGATTACATTATTATTGATTGTCCGCCATCTCTTGGCTTATTAACATTAAATTCCTTTACAGCATCTGATGCTGTCATCATTCCAGTTCAATGTGAATACTACGCCCTCGAGGGGCTAAGCCAGCTTTTGAACACAGTCCGCCTCGTTCAGAAGCATTTAAATCATGATTTAAAAATTGAAGGCGTGTTACTGACGATGCTGGATGCGAGAACAAATTTGGGCATTCAAGTTATCGAAGAGGTGAAAAAATATTTCCAGGATAAAGTGTATCAAACAATCATTCCTAGAAATATCCGCCTTAGTGAAGCGCCGAGTCATGGTGAACCTATTATTACTTATGATCCTAAATCACGTGGTGCAGAGGTGTATTTAGATTTAGCAAAGGAAGTGGTTTCGAATGGCTAAAGGTTTAGGGAAGGGGCTTAACGCTTTTTTTTCCAACATGGAGACCAAAGAGGAATCAGTTAGGGAAATCAATTTAAAAGAGCTGCGTCCTAATCCTTATCAACCTCGTAAAATATTTGAGAAGGAAGCAATTGAAGAGTTAACCCAGTCGATTCTAGAGCATGGTATTTTGCAACCAATCATCGCACGGAAAAGCTTAAAGGGCTATGAAATTGTTGTAGGGGAAAGACGGTATCGCGCAGCAAAAGCGGCGAAATTAGAAACGGTTCCGGTAGTCGTTAGAGAATTGAATGAACAGCAGATGATGGAATTAGCTGTATTAGAAAATCTGCAGCGTGAGGATTTAACCCCAATTGAAGAAGGTGCTGCCTACCAGCTTCTAATGGAAAAATTGAAGATTACCCAAGAAGAACTAGCAAAGCGTCTTGGAAAAAGCCGGCCGCATATTGCAAACCATATTCGCTTACTCTCCTTGCCTCCAAAAATCCAGACACTGATCTCCGAAGGGAAAATCACCATGGGCCACGGCCGAGCCTTATTGGGGCTAAGAAGTAAAGAGAAGCTTATGGTGTTAGTTGAGAAAATCATTAAAGATAACTTAAATGTTCGGCAGTTAGAACAGTTAATTCAACAGCTCAATAATGTTTCACGTGAAACAAAACAGCCTGCACCTAAAAAGGATATTTTTATTAAAGAGCAAGAGTCCTTCCTACGTGAGAGATTCGGAACAACGGTTAATATAAAACAAACAAATAATAAAGGGAAAATTGAGATAGAGTTCTTTTCCAAGGAAGATTTAGATCGGATTTTAGAACTGCTTGAAACAAGTAAATAATCTATTTTAAGCCATCATAGGATGGTTTATTTTTTTGGCTTTTGGAGATTTCTCCTTATCTATTAACGAAATTTTGAAAAAAATGATTGTCATCTATCTCTCGTTCATGGTAGTGTATCTTTAACTTCATTCGTATGTCGAAATTTAACTAGTAAGGTGAAAAAATGTTTCTACTTGGTACGCTTGTAAATGGATTATTGATTATTATTGGTACCCTTTTAGGGAAAATGCTTAATAGAATCCCTGAAAATATGAAAGGGACTGTCATGCATGCCATTGGATTGGCTGTCATGGTTTTGGGCCTTCAAATGGCCTTAAAGGGTGAGAATTTCCTAGTCGTTATTATCAGCCTTGTATTTGGGGCTGTTCTGGGTGAGTATTTTGCTTTGGAGAATAAGCTTAATGCACTTGGTGATTGGTTGGAAAGGAAAATTGGCTCTAATGGTCAGGGGAGTATTTCTCAAGGATTTGTCACGGCTACACTTATTTTTGTGATTGGTGCCATGGCCATTATTGGCGCATTGGACAGCGGGATTAGAGGCGATCATGATGTGCTTTACACAAAGTCGATAATTGATGGTTTTACTGCGTTGATTTTAACGACTACTCTTGGAATTGGCGTCCTGTTTTCGGCTATCCCTGTTGTAATTTACCAAGGACTAATCGCCCTATTTGCTACACAGATCGATCAATTTGTTCCGCCGATTCTTATGGATAGCTTTATTAAAGAAATGACAGCTACTGGAGGAATCATGATTTTTGCTATTGGTTTAAATCTTACCGGCATTATCAAAATTCGCGTAGCTAATTTACTTCCTGGAATTGCTGTAGTAGGGTTAATTGTGACGATTATTTATTTTTATCAATTATATTTCTAAAAAAAAAGGAGGGGAGCCTTATTATCCTCTCCTTATGTTATTTTCTCTTGTTCTGAATCAAATCTTGATATAGTTCGTTCTGGTTTGTAAAGTAAGTTTGCGTTGTAAATTCCGTTCGCAATGGTTTTGGCCATGTTCATCACAAGATGAAGTCTTGTATTCTGCAGGACAAAGAACTCCATAAAGCCGCTAACATTGACGATTCCTGTAATATGCATATGCCCTACCTCTGGAAGTTCTTTATTCACACCAGCACCAGGCTTCACAGGGCCCTCTCCAATCTGAATCACACCTACACTTTTTAAACGCCCTAAGCACGCATCAATGCCAATGATAAAAGGATTAAAGTGCTTTTTTTGAATTTCCGCCAGTTTGTCAGCCATATTTACAGCATGAATGGGATTTTCTAAAGTTCCGTACACGAAAAAGGAGGGCATTCTTTTTTCTTCAAGAAGTGTTCCGATGAGTGGACCTAATGAGTCCCCTGTTGATCGGTCAGTCCCGATACAGACAAATACAATAGGCCGGTTTCTAAAATTAGTTGGCAATAATTGGTTGATTTGCAAAGCTAACTGATGGGCGGCAGTCGGTTCATCATGCACAATTCTTTCCGAATTTGCTTTTTTTTCAAAAAGCTGAGGTCTAAAATCCATTGGATCCACTCCTTTTTGTTGGGAACAGGGAAATTTTCTTTATATGTATACAGTTTTCACCTGCTATTCCACATCCGCATTTTAGGTAGTAACAGTATACGGAAAATATTAGTAATCTATACATGGTGTTTAGTATGTGGGGAAATCGTGCTGTGAAGGGGTACAAAACTAAGAGAGAAATTGTTAAAATGAACTTGCTTTATCTCTTATGATTACTGGGTTATTCTAATCTATGATTGCTTGCCCTCAATAGATGCACTAAGCTTAAATAAAGTAAGTTTTTTGATACAAAAAAGCGAACCTCTATTTAAAGAAGGTGAAAGATTGGACCATATAAGGACATTTTTTAATAAAAAAATTGAAGTTTTATCAAATGAAGAAACTTGGATGGCAATCGGGAATGGGGCTCTTAAAATTTTATTTATTATTATTTTGACGGGTCTTTTTATTAAAATAGGAAAGGCTGTCATTTTAAAAATATTTAAACTTAGGACGCACAGTTCGCTTATTCGAATTTCAGAGCGGCGTGAGGCTACATTAGTAAAGCTATTAGTCAATATTCTTACATATGTGGCGTTTTTCTTTGCCTTAATGATGATTTTGGAAACGATGGCCATCGATGTGAAGGCTTTATTAGCTGGTGCGGGAATTGTTGGATTGGCTATTGGATTTGGAGCACAAAATCTTGTTCGAGACATCATCACGGGATTCTTTATTATTTTTGAGGATCAATTTTCGGTAGGGGATTATATTCAGGTGGACCAGTTTATGGGGACCGTAGAGGAAATTGGACTAAGGACAACGAAAATTAAAAGTTGGACCGGGGAAATACATATATTGCCTAACGGAAGTATTAACCAGGTAACGAACTTTTCAATCAATAATAGTGTGGCTTTTGTGGATGTAAATATTGCTTATGAAAGTAATATCAATAAAGCAGAGAAGGTTCTGCAGGAGCTGCTGGAGAATCTGCCGGAAAAGTATGAGGATATGGTGAAGCCGCCTGAAATTCTTGGTGTGCAAACTTTAGATGTTTCCAATCTCACAATCAGAGTTACGTCTGAAACATTGCCTATGAGGCATTTCTATATCGCACGGCAATTAAGGAAGGAAATTAAGCAATGCTTAGAGGAGAATGGAATTGATGTGCCGTTCCCTCGCCTTGTCATGTATTCGCGAAATGAAGAAGAATTAAAGAAAACAAAAGACGGAATGGGGGGCTAATCGTGGAACAAAAGGAATTCAATTTAAATGATATTGTCGAAATGAAAAAGCAGCATCCATGTGGAACTAATCGCTGGAAAATTATTCGTATGGGAGCCGATATCCGGATAAAATGTGAAGGCTGTTCACACAGTGTATTAATCCCAAGAAGGGAATTTGCGAGAAAGATGAAGAAAATCCTTGTGAAGCATGAGGAATAAGTTCCGGCGGTTTGGTCGAGCACCTTGCGCTTTTCTTAGTTAATCTCTATAATTGTGAAGGAATTCATATACCGATTGTAAGTGATTTTCATAGATATTTTTTTATTTGAGGAGTGACTTGGATGGCTTTAACAGCAGGTATTGTAGGGTTGCCGAATGTCGGAAAGTCGACATTATTTAATGCGATTACCCAAGCGGGGGCAGAATCGGCGAACTACCCATTTTGTACGATTGATCCGAATGTAGGAATTGTAGAGGTTCCTGATTATCGCTTAAATAAATTAACAGAGCTTGTTCAGCCGAAGAAAACCGTTCCAACAACATTTGAATTTACGGATATTGCGGGAATTGTAAAAGGAGCGAGCAAAGGAGAAGGGCTAGGAAATAAATTTCTATCCCATATCCGTGAGGTAGAGGCCATTTGCCAGGTAGTCCGCTGCTTTGCGGATGATAATATTACTCACGTTGCCGGCAAGGTTGACCCGCTTTCTGACATTGAAACGATTAATCTGGAGTTAATTTTGGCGGACCTTGAATCTGTTGAAAAGCGGATTGCCAGAGTTGGAAAAATGGCGAAACAAAAAGATAAAGAATCTATGTTTGAAATGGAGATTCTTGAGAAATTAAAAGAGGCTTTCGAAGCGGACAAGCCTGCTCGAACAGTAGAATTTACAGAAGAGCAAATGAAGGTTGCTAAGGGACTGCATCTTTTAACCATTAAACCGGTTCTATATGTAGCCAATGTTGGGGAAGACGATGTGTCAGACCCGAATTCTAATGAATATGTCCAACAGGTAAAAGAATTTGCAAAAAATGATAATGCGGAAGTCATTGTCATTTGTGCAAAAATAGAATCAGAAATTGCTGAGCTAGAAGGAGAAGAAAAGGAAATGTTTCTTCAGGAGCTTGGAATTGAGGAATCCGGACTGGATCAATTAATTCGCTCCGCTTATCACCTTCTTGGACTAGCTACTTATTTCACAGCCGGTGTTCAGGAAGTGCGTGCTTGGACATTCAAAAAAGGCATGAAAGCTCCACAATGTGCCGGGGTTATCCATTCTGATTTCGAAAGAGGCTTTATCCGTGCAGAAACGGTTTCCTATGATGATCTGTTAGCTGGAGGAAATATGGTTGCGGCACGTGAAGCTGGGAAGGTTCGCTTAGAAGGAAAAGAATATATTGTTCAAGACGGAGATGTTATCCACTTCCGTTTTAATGTATAAAAGGAAACACTGCAGAGTACGAATCTGCAGTGTTTTTTTAACGCCATTTTTAGCCTCATGAAGGGGAAGAATTACGAATATACCGAATTTATAGAAAATTTTACCTTTTTTTGCTATACTTTCAAAAGAAGATAGAACATAAGGGGAGTCTTTTACATGAATATAGCAAGGGTGATTTTGAAGAATGTACTGCTTTATGCTGTTATCATTGCGGGATTATTTCTCGTTGTCCTATTTCCAAGAAATCCAGTACTCTCTGTTAGTGGAAAGGCTTTAACGGTACAGATGGAATATCAATTCTCTTGGCAGGAGTACAAGAAAGATATTACGACATACATACAGCATATATGGGATAAAAAAAGCTTAGGGGGAACGAAGCATGAACGTTTGACGGTCGAGGATGAGCTTAGGCGTTTTGTGCCCAATAGTTTAAAGCTGCTTCTTCCTGCTTTTTTTCTTAGCCTATTAATAGGGATTGGGAAGGGAATCTTTGATTATCGCAATAGATCAAATAAGAAGAGAATCATTGGCCATGGGTTCACATGGCTTTTGCAATCGATACCTGATTTCTTCCTTGTCATAAGTATTCAATGGCTCGTTATATTTACCTTTCCAACGTTGCGCCTTTTTAGTCAGACGAATTGGTATGGGTTTATTGTGCCAGCCATTCTAATTTCCATTTACCCAATGATGTATATGGCTAGAATCACTTCAGATGCTTTAGCTAATGAAGAAGGCCAGTATTATATCCAAGTGGCACAGTCAAAGGGATTTCCGATGTCAAAGGTCATTAATAAACATATGTTTCGCAATGCTTTGAAAACGGTTATTAATCATATGATCTCACTCATGATTCACTTATTGTCTAGTTTAATCATTGTTGAATATTTAATTGGATATGAAGGGATGGCCTATCGATTAATTACAGCCCTTGGTTTCGGCTTAGGCTTTCACATGGGAGCTTTTCGAAACTTCGAGCCGGGTATGATTATTGGAATCAGTTTATGTTTTCTCCTATTTGTCATAATTGCACAAGTCCTTGGATTTATCATTAAGAGAAGTTTACGGATTCCTTAAAGGGGAGATATATTTGCGTAACTATTATTTAATTATAGGACTAATCATGGCTAGTATATTGGCCTTTTTCACCATTTTTGGCCCTTCTCTTTCGTTTGTGGATTCGGATTTAAAGGGGGAAAGGGTGATCTTCCCAGGGCCAGGGAAAATTTCTGTAGCTCCTTTTCCCCCCTCTGACATGTTCCCTCTTGGATCTGATCGGGAGGGGCGAGATTTATTAAGTCTATTAATCATGGGGGCAAAAGATACGTTTATTCTCATATTTAGCATTGTGATCCTTAGGTATATATTTGCTATTCCGTTAGGGCTTCTTGGAATGAGGAATAGAGGGGTTATTTCATGGCTTAATAAATGGTGGAATCAGCTATTTTCCAGCTTTCCAGTCCTTTTTACAGCCGCTTTAGTTCTGACTTTGCCATTTCTTCTTTTTCATGAGCATAGATACTATTGGACAATTGTCATTATTGCCTTAATTGAAGTAGGAAGAGTTAGCTTTATTATTCAGCAGGAGGCTTATGGTCTATCTCAAAAACCATTTATTGAGGCAGGGATAACGATCGGAGTTGATCCAATAAAAATGTTAGTTTCACACTATTTTCCTAACCTTTTTCCAAGTATTATTGTTAACTTTTTTATCGATGCAGGAAGGGTGGCCATCCTAATTGGGCAACTTGCCATTATCAATGTATTTCTTACACAGGACATTGTGCAAGTTACATATGGGTATAGTGAGCTAATCAATACAAGTATAGATTGGGCAACTCTTATTCGGGAGGCACGGAAGGATGTTATACGGGCGTTTTGGATTCCGTTCTTTCCGATGCTGGCTATTGTGATTTCCACGCTCACATTTAATATTTTGGGAGAAGGAATTAGGCAGCATTTTAATCGGCATATCCAGTAGGATATGAATGGAAGAGCCTCAGTATTAAAACAATCCGAGATACATAGTGAAGAAGAAGCAGGGGGATAAAAAACCAAACGATAAAGATGAAGCCCATAAATCAAATATTCATTTGTAGAGGTCTAGTCCATTGCAAAAGCTGATATTTTGTGCTATACTTTCATCTTGTGAGTAATGAATAATTGCTCCTTGCCCTTTAGAAAGGGCCGTTTAGACCAAAAGGAGGTGTAAAAGTGATGAGAAAGTACGAAATTATGTACATCATCCGCCCAAACATTGAAGATGAAGCTAAAAAAGCTCTAGTTGAGCGTTTTAACGGAATCTTAACTGAAAATGGTGCGGAGTTAACTGAAGCAAAGGATTGGGGTAAGCGCCGTTTAGCTTACGAAATCAATGATTTCCGTGATGGCTTCTACCAATTAATCCATGTTAACGCTGAAGCTCCAGCTATTGACGAGTTCTCTCGTTTAGCGAAAATCAGCGAAGACATTATCCGTCATATCGTTGTTAAAAATGAGAAATAATAGATAAATTGTAACCTCCAAAATGTTCCATGTGAAACATTTGGAAGAAAGGAGTTGATTCTGATGATGAACCGTGTTGTTCTTGTTGGACGTTTGACAAAGGATCCTGATTTACGATATACCCCAAATGGTGTAGCGGTTGCTTCATTCACTCTTGCTGTAAACCGTACGTTTACGAATCAACAAGGTGAAAGAGAAGCTGACTTCATCAACTGTGTTATTTGGAGAAAAGCTGCTGAAAACGTGGCGAACTTCTTGAAAAAGGGCAGTCTTGCCGGAGTAGATGGAAGAATTCAAACTCGCAGCTTTGATGGTCAGGATGGAAAGCGTGTATATATTACAGAGGTATTGGCTGAAAGTGTTCAATTCCTTGAGCCTCGGAATAGCTCCAGAGGCGAAAATGCTAATTATGGCGCACCTAGAGAACAGGATTTCCCATTTGGAAATAACAACAATCAGAATCAACAACCACAAAACAACAGAAATAATCAAGGCTATACGCGGGTAGATAACGATCCATTTGCAAATGACGGTGGACAAATCGACATATCAGATGACGATCTGCCATTCTAACTTGATTATTGAACGACTAAATAAAACAAAAGGAGGGAAATGACCATGGCTATGGGAGGACGTAGAGGAGGACGTGCAAAACGTCGTAAAGTTTGCTTCTTTACAGCAAACGGAATCACTCACATCGATTACAAAGATGTAGATCTTCTTAAAAAGTTCATTTCTGAGCGCGGTAAAATTTTACCACGTCGTGTAACTGGTACAAACGCTAAATACCAACGTAAATTAACTGTTGCGATTAAGCGTGCACGCCAAATGGCATTACTGCCATACGTTGCAGGTGAATAATAGATAATAAAGCACAACAAGGGGCAACCTGTTGTGCTTTTTTTATTACAATGATAGGCGAACATTTCTAATGTTTGAGAACTGTCTAGCTCCACAAGGGGTGCTCCAACATCATAATCATCGCACGAGTAGAAGCGTTTGCTATTAGGAGGAGCGCCTACCACCGATGACAGGACATCCCGCCCTTCCTAGTTGAATATGACTAAAATACTAGCTAAAATAGAATTTATGGTGTCCCGTTAAAAAGAGGTGTAAAAATGAAAAATGTACATAAGCTGACTGAAGGGGCTGTTTTATTAGCAGCCTATGCCGTTCTCATATTAATAACGATGTATATTCCGATACTTGGTGTCGTCAGCAATCTATTTTTGGCAGTGCCCTTTATTATGTTTGGGGCGAAAAACACACGCATGTTTGCGTTTGTTTTCTTTATTGCTGCTGTTCTAATCTCCCTGATTGTAGGAACGCTGCTTGCGGTTCCTCTTACGCTCACCTATGGCTTGACAGGCATCGTAATCGGGCAATTGATTAAGGAGAGGAAAAGCAGGACCGTTTCCTATTTAGCTGCTTCATTAGTATTTCTCGCAACGGTATTAATCCAATATGCAGTTGCAGTCGTTTTCTTCAAAATTAACTTTATAAAGGAATCTATTAGTGTGCTAAGGGAATCTATTGATGAGTCGCGAAGCATGCTAGAAACGATCGGGCAAGGATCAAGTGAGAAAATAATCGAGCAGTTTGAAGCATCGTTAAATTTGCTTGATACTCTAACACCAAGTTTATTTGTATTAATTGCCCTATTTGGGGTTTTATTAATAGAACTAGTCTCATTTCCAATCGTTAAACGTTTTGGAGTAGAGATAGAACGCTGGAAGGCCTTTAGAGAGATTGTCCTGCCAAAAAGTATTCTTTGGTATTATTTATTAACGATGTTGGCCTCATTTGCCCTAAATCCTGAAGAAGGCACCTATTGGTATATGGCGTTAATGAATATTGGATTTCTGCTTCAAATGTTTATGGTCCTTCAAGGATTATCGCTTATTTCTTATTTTTGCCATAAAAAGGGCATTTCGAAGGCTGTCCCTATTTTTGCGGTGGTCTTTACATTCATCATTCCAATTTTCCTTTCTATTGTAAGGATATTAGGTATAATTGACTTAGGGTTTGATTTAAGAAAAAGATTAGAAAAGAGTAAATAAATGTATGTCCAAAAGGATGAATCTATCTCCTGAATAGGGCATGCTCTAAACACTGCTGTTTAGGAGCTGAAAACATGCCGTCATATTTAGAAAAGCGCTCCATTCGCTATCCAATCTATGGATTGATGGGCATAACAGTGGTGCTTCTTATTATATTAGCGTATTATAACTGGATTTTTGGCCTGATCGGACTTCTTCTTGTTGTTCTTCCCTTCTATTACCTATTTAAAATCATTTATTTACAGAGGAAGGAAACAGAAGAATACATATCTACTTTATCCTACCGGGTAAAAAAGGTTGGCGAAGAGGCCTTAATGGAGATGCCAATTGGGATTATGCTCATTAATGATGATTATTACGTTGAATGGACCAATCCTTTTCTGGCTTCATGCTTTGATGAAGATACGTTAGTAGGAAGATCGCTTTATGATGTTGCAGATTTCCTAGTCCCATTAATCAAACAGGAAGTGGAAACAGAAGTGATTACGCTTCATGACCGTAAGCTTCGTGTTATTCTGAAATTGGAAGAGCGACTGCTTTACTTTTTTGATGTAACAGAACAAACAGAAATTGAAAAATTGTATCAAGAAGAAAGAACCGTTATATCTATTATCTTTTTAGATAATTATGATGAACTGACCCAAGGGATGGAAGATCAGGCGAGAAGCAGCCTTAACAATATTGTGACCTCCATTTTGAACAAATGGGCAACAGATAATGGGGTTTTCTTAAAAAGGGTATCCTCTGATCGATTTATGGCTGTCTTTAATGAACAAATACTTCAGTACCTTGAAAAAGGGAAATTTTCGATTCTAGATGATATTAGAGAAATAACGGCAAAGAGAAACCTGCCTCTAACATTAAGTATCGGAGTTGGAACGGGTGTCTCATCCTTGCCTGAATTGGGTGTTCTTGCTCAATCAAGTCTCGACTTAGCTCTTGGGCGCGGCGGAGATCAAGTGGCCATTAAGCAGACAAACGGAAAAGTTAAGTTCTACGGCGGGAAAACGAATCCTGTTGAAAAGCGAACAAGGGTCCGTGCGCGTGTCATTGCCCATGCTCTGAAGGAGTTGATCACTGAGAGTGATAAGGTGATTATTATGGGGCATAAGAATCCGGATATGGATGCCATCGGAGCGGCCATTGGCATTCGAAAAATTGCCCAGATGAATCAGCGTGAAGGGTATATCGTCATTAATCCTCAAGATATTGACACCGGAATTCAAAGACTTATGACAGAAATCAAAAAAACTGAATCATTGTATTCCAAATTTATTACCCCGGCACAAGCATTAGAAATGGCAACAGACGATACGCTGTTAGTGATTGTCGATACTCATAAGCCTTCGATGGTTATTGAAGAAAAGCTCATTCAGAAAATAGACCATGTTGTCGTCATCGATCACCATCGCCGGGCAGAAGAGTTCATTCATAATCCGCTCCTTGTTTATATGGAGCCTTATGCTTCATCGACTGCTGAGCTAGTGACCGAGCTCCTCGAGTACCAGCCGAAGTATGGAAAGATCGATATGCTTGAGGCAACTGCCTTACTAGCTGGTATTACTGTTGATACGAAGAGCTTCAGTCTAAGGACTGGTTCAAGAACCTTTGATGCGGCCTCCTATTTACGTTCTCAGGGAGCTGACACCGTTCTCGTGCAGAAGTTCCTTAAAGAAGATGTTAAGACTTATATTAAACGGGCAAAATTAATCGAAAATGTGTATTTTTATCGTGAAGGCGTTGCGATTGCAAAGGGGCAGCCTGATGAGGAAATTCATCAAGTGTTAATTGCACAGACAGCGGACACATTGCTGACGATGGACGGCGTACTTGCTTCCTTTGTTATTTCGAAGCGATCTGAAAATACAGTCGGAGTAAGCGCAAGATCTCTAGGGGATATCAATGTTCAAGTCATCATGGAAAGCCTAGATGGCGGAGGGCATTTAACGAATGCGGCAACTCAGCTGACAGATCATTCTCTAGATGAAGTAGAAGAGCGTTTACTTGCCGCCATTGATGAATATATGGAAGGGAGAAAAAAGGAATGAAAGTCATATTTTTAAAGGATGTTAAAGGAAAAGGAAAAAAAGGGGAAGTCAAGAATGTTGCGGACGGATACGCACAAAATTTCTTGATTAAACAGGGCCTAGCTGTTGAGGCAGTCCAAGCAAATATTAGCACATTAAATGCTCAAAAGAAGAAAGAAGAAAAGTTAGCGGCAGAAGAACTGGCTGATGCCAAAAAGTTGAAGGAAACAATGGATAAAATTACATTGGAATTCTCGACAAAAGCGGGCGAAGGCGGTCGACTATTTGGCTCGATTACAAGTAAGCAAATTGCAGAAGAATTGCAGAAGGCTCACAATATCAAAATTGACAAGCGCAAAATTGAGCTGCCAGATGCCATTCGTTCATTAGGCTATACGAAGGTTCCTGTTAAACTTCATACAGAAGTGACATCCACTTTGAATGTCCATGTAAAAGAAGCAAACTAAATTTGGAAGTTCCATTAGCTCATAAACATGATAAAATAGAAGAGTTGAAAAAAATGTGATCGGTTCTGCTGGTCACATTTTTTCTAAGCTTTTAGCCATTTTTAATTATTTTTTTTACTGTAATCGTTATTTAATTTTCATATTCCTCTGGACAATATTAAAGGAGGTTTTTATAGATGAATGAATTAGTTGCAGATCGTCTTCCACCCCAAAATATTGAAGCGGAGCAGGCGGTTCTAGGGGCTATTTTTCTCGAGCCATCTTCCCTTACTTTAGCTTCTGAAATTTTGATTCCTGAGGACTTTTACCGTGCAGCCCACCAAAAGATTTTCAATGTGATGTTAAAGTTAAGCGATCAGGGAAAAGCAGTTGACTTAATTACCGTGACGGAAGAGCTTGCAGCAGCAAAGTTGATCGAGGATACAGGTGGAGTCAGCTATTTAAGTGAGCTTGCGGGATCTGTTCCGACAGCAGCTAATATTGAGTATTACGCAAAGATTGTTGAGGAGAAATCTCTTCTCCGCAGATTAATTCGTACGGCAACTGGCATTGCTCAGGACGGCTATACCCGTGAGGATGAGGTAGAGGTCCTACTAGGGGAAGCGGAAAAGAATATTCTAGAAGTATCTCAACGGAAAAATGCAGGTGCCTTTCATAATATTAAGGATGTTCTTGTTCGCACATACGATAATATTGAAGTCATGCATAACCGGAAGGGCGACATTACAGGGCTTGAGACTGGTTTCGCCGAGCTTGATAAAATGACGGCTGGATTTCAGCGCAACGATTTGATTATTGTTGGGGCACGTCCTTCCGTTGGGAAAACGGCATTTGCCTTAAATGTTGCGCAAAATGTAGCAACTAAAACAGGGGAAAATATAGCGATTTTTAGCCTTGAGATGGGTGCCGAGCAGCTCGCCATGCGTATGCTCTGTGCAGAGGGAAATATTGACGCACAAAGACTGCGTACAGGCTCCTTGACGGATGAAGACTGGGGCAAGCTGACGATGGCGATGGGAAGCTTGTCGAATGCAGGGATATTTATCGATGATACACCTGGTGTGCGGATTACAGATATTCGTTCCAAATGCCGCCGTCTGAAGCAGGAGCATGGCCTTGGGATGATCTTAATTGATTACTTGCAGCTCATTCTCGGTAGCGGACGCTCTGGGGAAAACCGCCAGCAAGAAGTTTCGGAAATTTCCCGATCATTGAAAGGGTTAGCACGTGAATTACAAGTTCCTGTTATTGCTCTATCCCAGCTTTCCCGTGGAGTGGAGCAGCGTCAAGATAAAAGACCAATGATGTCTGATATCCGTGAATCAGGGAGTATCGAGCAGGATGCGGATATCGTCGCATTCCTTTACCGTGATGATTATTATGACAAGGAATCAGAGAATAAAAATATCATTGAGATCATCATCGCGAAGCAGCGTAATGGTCCAACAGGTACTGTGTCGCTTGCCTTTGTGAAAGAGTATAATAAATTCGTAAACTTAGAGAGAAGATATGATGATCCTCCTGGTGCTTAAAAAATTCATATAATTATAGTGGAAGATCCAGTTTTTATAGCTGGTTCTTTTTTATTTTCCTATTTTCATATAAATACGAACATATTTCAATAATTTAATAGAATAGTTCGTGTTTTGTTGACTTTTCCGTAAAAAGATTGCTAAAATGGTGTTGTTCAAATGGAAATCAATCGTGATTGATAAATCCGGAGGTGCTTGTAAAAATGTCATCAGTTGTCGTTGTTGGAACACAGTGGGGAGATGAGGGAAAAGGCAAAATTACCGATTTCTTATCTGAAAATGCTGAAGTCATTGCTCGATATCAAGGTGGAAACAATGCGGGCCATACGATTAAATTTAACGGGGAAACGTATAAACTGCATTTGATTCCCTCAGGGATTTTCTATCGTGAAAAGATCAGTGTGATCGGTAATGGGATGGTGGTTGACCCTAAAGCACTTATTAAGGAGATTGCCTATCTGCACGAAAAAGGAGTAGCAACTGATAACCTCCGCATAAGCAACCGTGCCCATGTCATTCTCCCATATCATCTTAAATTGGATGAAGTGGAGGAAGAGAGAAAAGGGGCGAATAAAATTGGAACAACGAAGAAGGGAATTGGCCCTGCCTATATGGATAAAGCAGCGAGGATTGGTATCCGTATTGCTGATTTATTAGATAAGGAAGTTTTTGAAGAAAAGCTTGCACGCAATCTGGAAGAAAAAAATCGTTTATTGGAACGTATTTATGATACACAGGGTTTTACAAAAGAAGAGATTTTAGATGAATATTATGAATATGGACAGCAGATCCGACATTATGTTTGTGATACATCAGTTGTACTTAATAATGCCCTTGATGAGGGGCGCAGAGTTCTCTTTGAAGGGGCACAAGGGGTCATGCTCGATATTGACCAGGGAACCTACCCATTTGTTACCTCTTCTAACCCTGTGGCCGGGGGAGTAACCATTGGTTCAGGTGTAGGCCCTTCCAAGATTAAACATGTTGTAGGTGTATGTAAAGCTTATACAACTCGAGTGGGGGACGGTCCATTTCCAACAGAGCTTGATAATGAAATTGGCCATCAAATCCGGGAAGTAGGCCGGGAATATGGAACAACGACAGGCCGTCCGCGCCGTGTCGGCTGGTTCGATAGTGTAGTTGTCCGCCATGCACGCCGTGTGAGCGGGCTTACAGATCTGTCATTGAATTCCGTAGATGTATTAACTGGAATTGAAACTTTAAAAATTTGTGTAGCCTACCGCTATAAAGGGGTAGTGATAGAGGAATTCCCTGCAAGCTTAAAGGTGCTGGCAGAATGTGAACCTGTTTATGAGGAACTGCCGGGCTGGAAAGAGGATATTACTGGCTGTAGAACATTAGATGAGCTACCCGCCAATGCACGGCACTACATTGAGCGCGTTTCACAAGTAACTGGAATTCCGTTATCCATCTTCTCAGTAGGCCCTGATCGCACACAAACTAATGTAGTAAGAAGCCCTTGGCGGCAAAACTAATAGCTATGAATATAAAAATCAGGATTTTTTAAAGGGAATGGTTAGGGCGCTGTCAAATAAGTCCGTAAAATTAAGCAAGTAGAAAAATTTATTACAACGGTGGTCATCAGCTTCCCACTCTCAATGCAAATTTACACAAAGAGGTCATCAATAGGCAAAGGGCATCCGATAAGCCGGATTTTGGCTGTTAGATGCCTTTTTTTGTCCAATTATGCAATTTAAATAAAACTTACCTTTACCAAACAGCTCATCTTCATTTCATTCTTATTAAAATTTAGGTTCAATCAATTTATTCAGGATTGCCTTGCGTTCAAATACTAAATTAATTTGAATAATTTATCAGATCCGATAGAGCCCCTCTCAGTAATGGCAACCATATCCATGATGATGGTAATGATGATGGTAAGGGTAACCGCCGTAACCCATACCATAGCCAGGATACCCACCATATCCCATGCCGTAACCAGGATACCCGCCATATCCGATACCATGACCAGGATATCCACCAACCCCCATGCCATAACCAGGATACCCACCATAGCCGGGATATCCTCCATACCCGAATTGTCTTTCCATTTTATATATCCCTCCTCAAATTATTACAGTCTTAGTATATGTGTCCATTTTTAAAGAGGAATAGGATATTTGCCTATTTGTAGAATAATGCAGAGTGTATGATAAAAAGTATTTTTTTTAAAAAGTATTGCACACTATTATATTTCTATGCTATTATAAAAAGCGTCGTCATAAACGAGCCATTAGCTGATTGCAGAAGCTTGCAGTCCGGAGCATTACATCAGCGAATAGCAGCTGTAGCAATCTGCGACAAATCACGCAGGGATTTGGAGCACATTTATGACTACAATCAATATTTAGGAAACAACATATTATACGAGCCATTAGCTCAGTTGGTAGAGCATCTGACTTTTAATCAGAGGGTCGAAGGTTCGAGTCCTTCATGGCTCACCATTTCTTAGGCCCGTTGGTCAAGCGGTTAAGACACCGCCCTTTCACGGCGGTAACACGGGTTCGAATCCCGTACGGGTCATGGCAAATGCCATCCAGTAAGCGGCAGGCAAGCCCGGCCACCTTGCTGGATGGCATTAATACATATAATACGGCTCAGTAGCTCAGTTGGTAGAGGATTTTAAAAGATTACAGCTACAAAGCAACCCTTCCCCGAATGGTAAACTTTTAAAATCTGCGACAAATCACGCAGGGATTTGGAGCACATTCTTTAAGCTAAACAAACTTTAGGAAACTATATTATATACGGCTCAGTAGCTCAGTCGGTAGAGCAAAGGACTGAAAATCCTTGTGTCGGCGGTTCGATTCCGTCCTGAGCCATTACCAAATAGAGTATGAACCTGTTCATACTCTATTTTTGTTACATAACTGTAATAATCCACTCTCTATAACAAGAAAATGTTTAAATACCGCGCTTATACCCTCTTTTATAAAAAATAGTAGGAAAAACCTAGTCATAATAAGCTTTATGTACTAGTCTTTCTCTTCATTTCGACAAAATTCAATCGACATTTTAGGCCCTTATGACAGTAAATTGTCATCATTTATACAATTATGTTACATTATGAAGTCAAATAGTCTATTAGATGGATTTTATGGTAAAGTATAGAAGTGAAAAAATTATGGTAAATAGAATAATAGTTATATAGCACTAATTGGAAGTGTATTTGTTGCCGTAGTCTAGGAGGATATACCAATGCAAGATTCGACAAATAAATTCACGAAGATCAAAACACATACATATAATAAATTTAAAACTGCCTTCAAAACTACCGCATTAACTGTTTTTGCTGTAGGTGCAATTTCTTTTGCTGCTGGTATTTCAGCACATGCCAATACTGAAAAGCTGACAACTGTTTACTATGTTTATGTAGATAAACAATATATTGGGACAGTTACTGATAAAACGGCCATAGAAGGTTTAATTGATAAGAAATTGAAAGAGGCTCAGTCCTCGAATGAAACGCTAAAGCTTTCTTTAAACTCTGAGGTTACATATGTACCAGAGCAGGTTTTCCATGCAAACTCTGAAACGAATCATACAGAGGTGGCAGAGGAAGTAATGAAAGAAATTAAGGTACAGGCCGAGGCTTCTGCCCTTATCATTGACGGGAATCCAGTTGCCTACGTCCAAAACCAAGATCAAGCAAATGAAATTATTAAAAACTTGAAGTTAAAATATGTGTCAGAAGATGAATTAAAAGCAGTTGAGGCAATGCAAACTTCTGATACTAGTACATTACCCCCATTGAAAGAAAATGAAACTCGTATATTAGACGTAAAACTTTCAAAAGAAGTTTCCATCAAAACTGAAAAAGTTGAGCCAGCAAATATTATTTCTGTTGGGGATGCTGTTAAGCTTCTTGAAAAGGGATCTTTAGAGGAAGTCAAATATATGGTGAAAGAAGGGGATGTGCTAGGTGGAATTGCACACGCTCATAACCTTAAAGTCGAGCAGCTGCTAGACCTTAATCCGGGATTATCAGAAGACTCCCTTCTGCAAATTGGTCAGGAATTGAACGTAACCATTTTAAAACCATTTATTCACGTAATTATTGATAAGGAATACTTCACAAATGAAGTGATCCCTTTTAAAAAAGAAGTAGTGGAAAATGCAAATATGTTCAAAGGGGATACAAAGGTTAAGCAAGAAGGAAAAGATGGAAAACGGGCTGCCACTTATCATATCTCCGTACAGAATGGGCAAGTGGTGACGAAGGAAATTGTAAAAGAGGAAATTCTTGAACAGCCTGTTAATCATATTGTCGTCAAAGGTACTAAGGTGATTCCATCACGCGGTGAAGGCAGCTTTATTTGGCCTGCGGTTGGAGGATATGTTTCAAGTCATGTAGGCAATCGCTGGGGAAGATTGCACAAAGGAATTGATATAGCGAGACCGAGCAATCGCACGATCAAAGCAGCTGATAATGGGGTAGTTGTATCTGCAGGCTATCAAGGCAGCTTTGGTAACAAAATTGTGATTGACCATCAGAATGGCTACCGTACCATCTATGCACATCTATCATCTATTAGTGTAAGCCCGGGACAAGTCGTTTCAAAGGGCTCCAAAATAGGAGTAATGGGGTCTACTGGAAATTCTACAGGTGTACATTTACATTTTGAACTTTATAAAAATGGTGCACTCCAAAACCCTCTAAAATATATTCGTTAATGATCAAAGTCTCTAGTTTCGATACTAGAGGCTTTTCTACTTTAACAAACTAGGTAATGGTAACTATTTAATAATTATCCAGCCCTGCCTCTGACATCCTAGAGAATACAACGTTTTTTCTTAATAGATGAATTCACATTTATAACATGTTAAAGTAAAATTGAATGATAATAAACAAAATCTATCAATCAAAATAAATCAATCTTCATGAAAAGGAGAATTACATGGAAAGAAAAATTCTAGTAGTTGATGACGAGAAGCCGATTGCTGACATATTGCAATTTAACTTAAAAAAAGAAGGCTTTGAAGTATTTTGTTCGTATGATGGAAATGACGCTCTCGAAAAAGTGGAAGAAATTAAACCAGACCTTATTCTTCTTGATATTATGCTTCCGCAGAGAGATGGAATTGAGGTTTGCCGGGAAGTAAGGAAAAAATACGATATGCCCATCATAATGCTGACAGCAAAGGATTCTGAAATTGATAAGGTTATCGGTCTTGAGCTTGGGGCAGATGACTATGTGACAAAGCCGTTCAGTACAAGAGAGTTAATTGCCCGTATCAAAGCGAATTTGAGAAGGCATCAGCATATGGCTGCCAATGCGAATGAAGAGGATGAGACGAATGAAATTACGGTCGGCACCTTAATCATTCATCCAGATGCTTATATTGTGTCAAAAAGAGGAGAAACCATTGAACTGACTCACCGTGAGTTTGAGCTTCTTCATTACTTGGCAAAGCATATTGGACAAGTCATGACCCGTGAGCATCTTCTTCAGACAGTTTGGGGTTATGATTATTTCGGGGATGTTCGGACAGTTGACGTAACTGTTCGAAGACTCCGAGAGAAAATTGAGGATAACCCAAGTCATCCAACCTGGATTGTGACAAGAAGGGGAGTTGGGTACTATTTACGAAACCCTGAACAGGAGTAAGGACATTCAATGAAAAAGGTAGGCTTTTTTCGTTCTATTCATCTTAAGTTTGTCATCATCTATGTGTTGCTCATATTGATTGCCATGCAAATTATTGGCGTTTACTTTGTTAGACAATTAGAATCCACACTTAAGGATAATTTTAAAACAACCATCCAGGATCGTGTAAATCTGCTTGCTTATTATCTGGAGGAGCAGATGACGAAGGAGCGCTTGCCCGATGAGGAGGGTCCGACCCTAGAGGAAGATGTTTACCGGCTGTTAAGAGATTATAATTCGGAAGACATTACTGAGGTTAGGGTTATTGAGGGGGATACGTTAAAAATCCTGGGAACCTCTGACCCTGATAACCAAGGCGTTGTCGGGCAAAGAGATACTGATACATTAATAAGAATGACGCTTGCCACCTCTCAACAGGCAAGTGACGAGCTTATTGATTCCCAAACGGACAATCGAATCTGGGTTTTAGTTACACCGATTAAGCATAATGGCGAGGTAAGAGGAGCCATCTACCTCGTTGCAAAAATAGAAAATGTATTCGAGCAGATGCGGCAAATTAACAGTATCTTTATTTCCGGTACAGCAATTGCCCTTGCCATTACAGCGATTTTGGGTGTCCTTCTAACTCAAACCATTACACGGCCAATGTCAGATATGAGAAGACAGGCTCTTGCTATGGCGAAGGGAAACTTCTCCCGTAAAGTTAAAATATATGGCAATGATGAAATTGGCCAGCTAGCCATGACCTTTAACAATTTAACGAAAAAATTGCAGGAAGCTCAGGCTACAACTGAGGGGGAAAGACGCAAGCTGTCATCTGTACTCTCCTATATGACAGACGGAGTGATTGCAACAGATCGAAAAGGAAGGGTTATTTTAATCAATGAACCTGCTGCCGACATGCTGAATGTTTCACGTGAAACAGTTTTATCGATGCCGATTGTTTCACTTCTTGGTCTTGATGAAGATTATACATTTGATGAATTGCTATCTGAACGGGATTCAATCATTTTGGACTATAGCAAGCCTTCAAATACATTAATCCTGAGAGCTAATGTTTCTGTCATTCAGAAGGAAACGGGATTTGTTAATGGACTCATTACTGTTCTCCATGATATTACGGAGCAGGAAAAGATTGATATGGAGCGCCGGGAATTTGTTGCAAATGTTTCCCATGAGCTGAGAACGCCACTAACAACAATGAGAAGTTATTTAGAGGCCTTGGCAGAAGGGGCTTGGCAGGATGAAGAAATTGCTCCGAAATTCTTAGATGTAACTCAGACGGAGACAGAGCGAATGATTCGCCTTGTTAATGATCTGCTTCAGCTTTCAAAAATGGACAGCCGGGAATTAAGCTTGAAGAAGGAATGGATAGATGTTATTAGGTTCTATAATCGAATTATCGACCGTTTTGAATTATCGAAACAGCAGAATGTTACTTTTGAAAGAAAACTCCCCGACCATTCAGCGTTCGTTGAAATGGATGGAGACAAACTAACGCAGGTTATTGATAATATCATTTCGAATGCTCTTAAATACTCCCCAGAGGGTGGAAAAATAACCTTTAGGCTTGAGGAACAGAATGAATTTGTCGTTATTAGTGTTTCTGACCAGGGAGTAGGGATACCGAAGGAAAATATCAATAAGATCTTTGAACGATTTTACCGGGTGGATAAGGCTAGAACGAGAAAACTTGGAGGCACTGGATTAGGGCTTGCAATCGCTAAAGAAATGGTAGAAGCACACGGCGGGGAAATATGGGCGACAAGTAAAGAAGGAAAAGGAACAACCATTTCGTTCAGCCTGCCATATGATCGTACTGAAGAGGATGATTGGGAATGACATATGAAAATATTAAATCACTCATATTAGTCATTTTAGTATGCTTTAGTGTGCTATTAACATGGAGCATCTGGACATATCAGCCAAACTTAGAAACGATGAAAAAAACAAAAACAGTTCAAGAAGTCGCCATCAGTGAGAAAAAGGATGCCGAAGAGATTGTTAAGCCAGACAGAGTGATCTACCATTATACGAAGGAAAAGCATTTTGGGACGACAGATGCGGGTGAAATTGATAAGATCATTTCTGAAATTAGCAGATGGAATTTTACAGATTTTATAAATGTCACTAGTGAAATAAAGAATTACCCATCATTCATTCATAATTCCGGAAATGCAGTCATTCTTTTTCCGGATTCGATACCAATTGATTTTTACCGAACAATCATTGATATGAAGGAAAAAAAGATCCCAGATTTTTATTTTGACCGAATTGTTATTGATACTGAGGGAATTCAAAAGGATCAAGGATTTGTCTATTTCATCTCATCTGAAAAGGGCCAGGCTTTCCGAAGCCAAGTGCCTGCATCCTTCGTGCAAAGTTTTTATAATGGCTTTTTTAATAATGCCGAATATAGCCTTCATTATGCTAAGTACTTTCTGTTTAAGGTTTCTAGCAATCGGGTTATTTACCTGCCAGAGGATGCGCCTAAAATGCTTCAATATCAGTTTTTATCGACTCCTTTAGAGTCAGAAAAGTTCAAGAATGCTTTGTTTAAGGATCCTACTGTCGTCAAGAAGAGCTTTCAGCAATCTGGAGAGGAATACACAAATGGCTCAAGCTTAATGCGTGTGAATAACGATCGAAATACACTCTCATATGTGAATCCAGTAGGAGGCAGCGAAAGCCAATTGACTTCAAAAAGCCTTCTGAAAAGGAGTATTGATTTTGTCAATGATCATGGGGGCTGGACCGATAATTACCGTTTTGTTGAAATGGACGAAACGAGCCGCCAGGTATTGTTCCGTATTTATGATGACAAAGGATATCCTATTTTTAGTGAAGGCAGCGGAATTTCAGAAATTCGCGAAACTTGGGGCCAAAGTGAAATCTATAAGTATTTCAGGAGTAACTTTTTAATTGGGCTCAGAATGGAAGCGACTGAAGTTAATCTTCCATCAGGACAAGAGGCCCTTGGGTTATTGGAATTGAAAGGAATTGAACTGGCTCATCTGCAGGATATGATGCTCGGCTATGCGATGGAAAAGGATTCAAGGCTAGTGTATTTAGAGCCCAGCTGGTTCTATAAATATAATGGTTCCTGGAATCAGTTATCCATTGATGAGACAATGGGAGGGGCTAATCGTGGATTGGAGTAGAATCAAAACCATTTTCATATTAACCTTCCTCGTCTTGGATATCTATTTAATGTATGAGTTTTTTAAGCTAAACGACTCCAGCCAGTATGAGTATAGTACAGAAACTTCCTTTGAAAAGCGATTAAAGGCAGACGAAATCGAGTATGTTGAGCTCCCAAAAAACTATGCAAAAGATACGTATTTAAGTGCAAAGCCGAAAAACTTCAATAATGATGAAATTGAATCATTAGAGAGAACGAAGCTAAAGGGGCAGAGACTGCAAGTCAATACAGGCAATGTGCTAAAGTTTGTTCTTGATAAGCCATATGAGCTTAGTGATAAATTGGATACGGCAGAAATAAATTCATTTGTCAAAAATAATGTTTTGTATGGGGATCAATATCGTTTTTGGAAGAAGGAAGAGAATGCGATTACGTATTACCAACAATTCGATGATAAGGTTTTCTATCATAATATGAGCGGCGAGCTAACTATTTATTTAAATGAAGAGAATGATATTGTGACCTATCAGCAATCCATGCTAGAGGAAATTGAAGAACTATCAGAAGAACAGAAGATTATCCAGCCCTTGAAGGCGATTGAAACGCTATATGAAAATGGCTCCTTAAAGCCAAAGAGTAAGATTACAAATGTGGAGCTTGGCTATTTCAACTTTGTTCAAACAAGCACGTCACAGGTACTGACTCCTGCATGGCGGTTTGTGATTAATGATAAAGAAGATGTATTTGTTCACGCCTTTGAAGGGCAGATCATCCAATTAAACAACGAAGATAAAAATATAGTGGAGTGAGAGAATATGCGATTCAGCGTACTCGCGAGTGGTAGTACGGGGAATGCGATCTTTGTCGAGACTGAGGATCATTCGTTTCTTGTCGATGCGGGCTTGAGCGGAAAGCAAATGGAAGCCTTGTTTCAAAAGATTGACCGGGATATGGGGAAGCTCTCTGGCATCTTAGTAACACATGAACATAGTGATCATATTAAAGGTGTCGGGATACTCGCAAGAAAATATAAATTACCCGTCTATGCAAATGAAAAGACATGGAATGCAATGGATGGTTTAATAGGACAGGTCCCTGTGGAGCAGAAATTTACTTTTTCCATGGAGACGGTTAAATCATTTGGTTCATTAGATATTGAATCTTTTGGGGTTTCACATGATGCCGCAGATCCGATGTTTTATGTGTTCCACCATTCTGGGAAAAAGCTCGTTTTGATTACGGATACAGGGTATGTAAGTGATCGAATGAAGGGGCTCATATCTAATGCGGACGCGTATGTGTTTGAAAGCAACCATGATGTTCAAATGCTGCGGATGGGCCGATATCCATGGAGCATTAAAAGACGAATTCTCAGTGATGTCGGACATGTATCCAATGAGGATGCGGCGATCGCAATGAGTGAAGTGGCCGGTGATCGGACAAAGCGCTTTTATCTGGCACACTTAAGCCAGGATAATAATATTAAGGAACTAGCAAGAATGTCAGTAACGCAGACGCTTGAAAGCAGAGGCATTATTGTGGGAGAGCAGTTTGAGCTGTATGATACAGATCCAAAGACACCGACAGCACTGACGGCAGTTTAAGGTGGATGTAGGAAAGGAGTGGGGAGCCTCTTGTGAGGGGCTTCCTGCTCCTTTTTATTATTAAAAAAATGGTTCTAACTTATGAACAAACTCGTAAGATTGCTGATTTGACCAGCATTTCAATAGATTCTTAAAAAGAGGCGAGTATAATAATAAATAAGGTGGAAGAATAGAACTTAGCACTTATATTTGACACCTTTTAAATAGAGCTTGTAAGAAGTTTCTAAATGAAATAAAGGAAAGGAATGGTCCAGTGTGGGTTATTATGATCAAGATTATCAAAACCGGTATAAGAAGCAAAAGGGAAATAGGGGCGGCTATTTTTTAGCAAGTCTTGTCGGGGCAATTCTAGGTGCCATTCTTGTACTTATTGCCATCCCGAAATTAGCTGATTTTAATGTATTGCCTTATTCTGTTCAGCCAGATGCGCAGTTAGAAGAGAGTGCTGCATCTAATAACAACGCAAATATTCCTACTGAAAATGTTTCATTGAATGTAGTTTCAGACGTAACAAAAGCGGTAGATAAAGCAGGGGATGCGGTTGTTGGGGTATCCAATATTCAATCAACAAGCTTCTGGGGTGAAGGCAGCAACGGTGGAAACGTGGAAGAGCCTGCTGGAACAGGGTCAGGCGTCATTTATAAAAAGTCCGGAAATAAAGCTTTTGTTGTCACGAATCATCATGTAGTGGAGAATGCTAGTAAGCTAGAGGTTACACTAGCGGATGGGACGAAGGTTCCAGCCGAGCTTCGAGGCAGTGATATTTGGACGGATCTTGCTGTCCTGGAAATTGATGCGAAGGACGTAAAAGCCATTGCCGAGTTCGGAAATTCCGATTCCTTAAAAGCGGGAGAACCGGTGATCGCCATTGGAAATCCGCTGGGTCCAACCTTTTCTGGGTCAGTGACACAAGGGATTATCTCCGGATTAGAGCGGACCATTCCAGTAGATATTAACCGTGATGGCGTCATTGACTGGAATGCCGAAGTACTTCAAACAGATGCAGCGATTAACCCTGGTAACAGTGGCGGAGCCTTAGTCAATATTAAAGGGCAGGTCATTGGAATTAACTCCATGAAAATAGCCCAGAGTGCAGTTGAAGGAATTGGCTTAGCGATCCCAATCAACTCCGCACTTCCGATTATTAATGATCTTGAAAAATTCGGCGATGTCAAAAGACCATATATGGGTGTAGATTTAAAATCCGTTAACGAAATCCCATCTTACTATCAGCAGGAGGCATTGAAGCTGCCAAGAGACGTGAACTATGGTGTTGCTTTAAGGCAAGTTGTGCCAAACTCACCAGCTGCACAAGCGGGATTGCAGGAGCTCGATGTAATCGTTGAAATGGATGGAGAACAAATCAAAGATGTCGTAGACCTTCGAAAGCACCTTTACAATAAAAAGAAAGTCGGCGACCAAATGAAAGTGAAATTCTACCGCGATGGAAAGCTTCAGGAAGTAACGGTGAAACTGAGTGGGGAAACGTTTTAAATAAGTGAATAGGATTTGAGACAGGGGAGCGATAATTGCTCTCCTGTTTTTTTGAATTTGAAAGAAGGCTTAAACTGTGAATAACTTTTTGCAGGTCTGGCTATATAAAAAATGTGGGTGCTTTCACATTTGTTTTTGTTTTGTTAAGATGAAATGTGGATAACTGAAAAACGATGTGGATTTTAAATTATCCACAATACAATTTTAGAAACTAGGTGGAATGAGCATGAAAGAAAACGAGCAAATCATATACAGCTGTGACGAACATGTTGATATAGCAATAGATACAATCGTTGATGAGTATGAGACCTTTCCAATGTTAACGAAAATTTCAGACGAGAAAAAGTTATCAACACCCTGTGAATATTGTCGAAATCAGGCAATATATCTTGTGGCGAACGAATGATCTCACACAATATGTGGATAGAAAATGTGGATATGTGGATAACTCCTGTTGATATCTTGTTTGTAAAGTGAGGATGACTTGTGAATATCTCGATAGTTACCGTTGGAAAATTAAAAGAGAAGTATTTAAAACAGGGAATCGATGAATATCTAAAGCGATTATCTGCTTATGCCAAAATGGATATTATTGAAGTTCCAGATGAAAAGGCACCAGAAGAGTTGAGTGAGACTGAAATGCTGCAGGTGAAGCAAAAGGAAGGCGAGCGGATTCTAGCCAAAATTAATCCGGATGCCCATGTGATTGCTCTTGCGATTGAAGGGAAGATGAAATCATCGGAGGAGCTTGCTGACACGTTGGACAAGCTTGCTACATATGGGAAGAGTAAGGTGGCGTTTGTAATTGGCGGATCGCTGGGGTTGAGTGAGGATGTGTTGAAGCGGGCTAATGAGAAATTGAGTTTTTCAAAGATGACGTTTCCGCATCAGTTGATGAGGTTGGTTTTAGTGGAACAGGTTTATCGGGCTTTTCGGATAAATCGGGGGGAACCGTATCATAAGTAAGTGCGGTTTTATATAAATAAGGTTTTTGTATTCCTAATAAAGAAACTCGCCATGCTTGGCGAGTCTTACTTTTTTATATACCAAAAACGATGCCAATACGACTGCCATTTCGGCACGTATTTTAAGAAAAGCACCTCAAAACGGAACCCTTAATGCTGAAATGCACCATGGTTGAAGAGTGCTTGAAAGCTTGATTAAGCTACATGTTGGTATATATATAGAAAAAGTCATGCGGAGTGTTAGCCTGAATTTTTTAATATGTTTTTAGAAAAGCCCAGGTAGAAAGGTTATAGCTTGTTTCGAACCTTCCCCGGTTTAATTGTTGTCGCTGAATTTTAAGCTGATGAATTTTTCTTCCATCATTTCGCGCATGGCATATTTAACGCCTTCTCTGCCTACGCCACTGTCTTTCCAGCCGCCATAGGGCATATTGTCGATTCTGTAGGTGGGAATGTCGTTCACAATGACACCGCCTGTTTCCAAGCGGGTGGCCGCATAGAAGGCACGTTCAATGCTTGGCGTGATGATTCCGGAATTCAAACCGTAGCGGGAATCGTTTGCTTCGGCTATTGCATTGTCCAGGGTATCAAACGGTGCAATACAAACGACTGGTCCGAAAACTTCAAAACGAGACACTTTTGAATCACGGTTCACATTGGTTAGAACCGTTGGTGCCAAAACATTGCCTTCCACCGTTCCACCGCATTCGATTTTCGCGCCTTCCTGAACGGCTTCATTGATCCAGCTCTGTAGACGATCTAAAGACTTTTTCGAAATAACCGCGGTGATATTCGTCTTTTCATCCAGTGGTGAACCAATCACCAGTTGCTTCGTTCTGCTGACGAATCGCTCCAAGAATTCGCCGTATAAGGATTGATGGACATAAATCCTCTGAATTGAAATACACACTTGGCCATTATAGGAAAAAGCCCCCATGACCGATCGCTCGATCAATTGGTCAATATCGACACCTTCGTCGATGATAAATGGTGAATTAGACCCAAGTTCAAGTGTGAGTTTGCGAAACCCGGCCTGCTGCTGAATGATATGACCGACTTCCACACTCCCCGTAAATGTCACCTTTTTTACATAGGGATGTGTGGTTAATGCCTCACTTAAAACATCTCCCTTGCCCGGAATAATGTTTAGCACTCCGTCCGGCAGCCCCGCTTCTTTAAAAGCCTCTGCTAAAAATAAAGAAGAAATCGGCGTTTGTTCGGCTGGTTTCAACACGATCGCATTCCCTGCAGCAATGGCCGGCCCGACCTTGTGGGCAACAAGATTAAACGGAAAATTGAACGGGGTAATAGCCGTCACCACACCAATTGGCGTGCGAATCGTAAATCCAAAGCGGTTTTCCCCGCCTTCAGCTGCATCCATCGGAATTTGTTCCCCGTAATTACTCTTGGCGGCTTCTGCTGCGAAACGATAGGTTTGCACTGTGCGATTTATTTCCTCGCGAGCATTACGGATGGATTTTGCACCCTCTAGCGCCATGATTTCCGCACATTCCAAGCTTCGTTCCTCCAGGATGTCGGCGACTTTTGCTAAAATTTTGGCACGGGCATGCGCCGGATAGTTCCTAAATTTTTGAAAAGCCGCATTTGCCTCGACAATCGCCTCTATGGCATCGGCTGGCTCTGCCTGGCCAATATCTGAAAGAAACTCATTTGTATGGGGACTATATAAAGGTTCATACGTTTTTGCTTCTCGCCATTTTCCGCCAATCCACAATTGCCATTTCTTTTTCACCTGATAAACCTCCTATAATTTACAAATATAATCACCAAGTGTTTTTGATAACTTGACATTCTCCGAATAATCAACATCCACATCAATCAGCACAATTTCGTTACTCGATAGTGCTTTTTCAAGCATGGGAAGCAATTCATCAGAATGAGTCACTTTCATCCCTTTTACCCCAAAGCTTTTGGCAAAATCTAAAAAGTTTGGATCTGTAAATTCAATATTCGCTGACCGATTAAATTTATTCAGCTGTTTCCATTCGATTAAGCCAAATTTCGAATCATGAAAAATAATGACCACAAACGCTAGTCCTAGCCGTTTGGCTGTTGCAAGCTCGACCCCATTCATGAGGAAACCACCATCACCCGTTACCGCAATTACTGGTTTTTCCGGATGGGCAAGTTTCGCGGCAATAGCTCCAGGTACGGCAATACCCATCGTTGCCCAGCCATTTGAGATAATCGTATGATTTGGCTTTTCAGGCTGATACAAGCGGGCAATCCACAATTTATGGGCCCCAACATCTGAAATAATAATGGCTTCGCCTTTTTCTGCTTTTTTTATATCGGCAATGATTCGCTGTGGTTTCACGGGGCTTCCTGACAGCTCATCGGAAGCATGCAATTTTTCCACCAGCTGCTCCTTTAACTTCACAACTGCCGGCCACAGTTCTTTCTTTTCAACCAAAGGGCTTAACGCCTCTAGTGCTTCCTTCACATTCCCAACTAATTCAGCTTCAAGTGGATAGTAGGCATCGACCTCCGCTGGAAGGCTGTCAATATGAACAATTCTGTTCCCGGCCTCGTCATTCCAATATTTTGGTAAGTATTCTACAAAATCATAGCCAACCGTAATAATTAAATCCGCTTGATCAAATCCGCAAAGAACATAGTCTTTGGCTTGCATTCCTACTGTATATAGTGTTAAAGGATGATTGGCTGGCAGAACGCCTTTCGCCATAAAGGTGTTTACGACCGGAATATTTTTTGCTTCGGCAAACTGTCTTAACTCTACGGCAGCCTCATCGCGAATCACGCCGTTTCCTGCTAAAATAATTGGCTTTTTCGAACGGTTTATTGCCTCGGCTGCTTTGTTCAAAGAACTTCTTGAAGGACTGGAAGATGGCTTTTGCGATACTGGAAGTGGCTTTCCTTCCGTTTCTTGCATGGCGATATCCTCAGGAAGCTCAATATGAACAGCGCCAGGTTTCTCCAGTACGGCTTGTTTAAATGCTTTACGGACGATTTCCGGAATCGTGTGGGCTACCCGGATTTGTTGATTCCATTTGGTGATTTTATCAAAAACACCGACAATATCTACATATTGATGGGATTCTTTATGGATTCTCTCCAAACTCGCTTGACCTGTGATGGCGACAAGTGGTGCATGGTCAAGAAAGGCATCCCCGATTCCGGTTAGTAAATTGGTTGCACCCGGCCCAAGTGTGGCTAAGCAAACACCGGGTTTACCGGTTAAGCGGCCATATACATCAGCCATAAATGCGGCCGCCTGTTCATGATGAACCAGGATTAGTTCAATATCTGACTCAATCAGAGAATCAACGAAATCAGTGTTCTCCTCGCCGGGGATCCCAAATATGTATTTAACCCCTTCATTCTCTAAACATTTCACAAATAAATCCGAAGCTTTCAATTCATCGCCCCCATTTCCTAATTTTTTCGTTTGCTTATTTTCCCTCGCAATGGAAGAAATATGTAGGAATGTATAAACTTTTAAAACCTGTATAAATTAAGCCCATATGTCTTTTTAAGGGGCTGGATTCAGATGTATATCGCAAATATTTTGATTGTTATAGTAATAGGATTAGGAGCGCTTATTCTTCTCGGGATTATTATTTTTCTTGTTTACTTATACATATTTGACCGTAATCAAAAGGCCCACTCGATTTTACGCAACTATCCCGCGCTTGGCAGGATGCGTTATTTTTTAGAAAAAATAGGTCCGGAATTTCGCCAATATTTGTTCAACAGTGATACGGAAGGGAAGCCATTTTCACGCGACGAATATGAGCATATTGTGAAAAGTGCTAAATACAAAAGGGATGTCGTTGCATTTGGATCAAAACGGGATTTTGATGAGGAAGGTCTCTATATCCGCAACGCGATGTTCCCTAGACTTGCCGAAGAAATAAAAATGGACCGTGAAACAAAAGTGTTTACGAAACGATACATCCTATTGAAGGACCCGCTTTTTTCCCAACGTGAGGAAAAATGGGAGGACGAGGACTCGCTCGCCCAGTTATTGCATGATGATGATGCCGTCGTCATTGGCCCGGACACCAAATTTCCATTTGTTCTGAAAGGCCTTATCGGCATGTCGGCAATGAGTTATGGAGCACTTGGAAAAAGTGCCATTACTGCCTTATCAAAAGGATTGGCATTGGCAAAAGGCGCGTGGATGAATACCGGTGAAGGTGGATTATCCCCTTATCATTTAGAAGGAGGGGTCGATATCATCATGCAGATTGGCCCAGGCCTATTTGGGATTCGAGATAAAAATGGCGAGGTTGATTGGGACGAGTTGAAGAGGAAAAGTGAAATCCCCCAAGTAAAAGCCTTTGAACTTAAACTTGCTCAAGGAGCCAAAACACGTGGCGGCCATATTGACGGTGAAAAAGTAACTCCGGAAATCGCGGAGATTCGCAAGGTAGAGGCATGGAAATCCGTTGATAGTCCAAACCGCTTTCACCAATTTAGCGATGTGGGTTCACTGTGCGAATTTATTGAAAAAATACGTGAACATACCGGCAAGCCTGTAGGAATGAAGATTGTGGTTGGTGGGAATGACAGCGTCGAAGAATTAGCCAAGTATATGCGCGATACCGGAAAAGGACCTGATTTTATAACGGTTGACGGCGGTGAAGGAGGTACGGGGGCATCCTATCAGGAATTAATAGACACTGTGGGCTTGCCTATTAAATCAGCCCTGCCCATTTTAGTCGCCACTCTAAAAAAATATGGGGTCCGTGACCGGGTCAAAATCATTGCCTCTGGCAAGCTATTCACCCCTGACCGAATAGCCATCGCTCTGGCTATGGGGGCTGACCTAGTCAACATCGCGCGTGGATTTATGATCACGGTTGGATGTATCCAAACCTTGAAATGCAATTCAAACGCCTGTCCAGTCGGCGTTGCGACAACAGACCCTAATCTCCAAAAGGCACTTGTCATTGATGAAAAGAAATTTCGGGTAGTAAATTACCTAGTTACCCTAAGACAGGGATTGTTTCGAATTTCAGCAGCGGCGGGCATTGACTCTCCCATTCATTTCCGGCCGAAACATATCAGCTACAAAGACGAAAAAGGCGTCGTGACATCACTTGAAAGAATTTTAAAAGAAATCCAGGAACAAGTGGATGCTGGGTAAAACTGTCCGTGCCTGTCCCTCCCCGAATTTTGAGATGTTGATTCCTGCATCTGGGGTCAAGAGTATCCGCTCTTATCGGTTGGGGGATCATGTTAAGTACCCGATCAGGTAAATAGTCAAAAATCGCTTAAATAGACGGATAGATTCCGCCTATTGACTCGAAAAACGTGAAAATGGGGGATTTTCTTTGCATAATCGGAAAATCTCCCCTTATTTTACTTTACTTAATTAAGGACAAGAATTCTTATTTAAAAGGAAGTGAGATGAACGGGTTTTAGGCGCTTTAATTTTAGCATTCTTTTTGAAATCCAAGAGAACCTCATTTTGATGCGTTGCGGTGAACCGTACCGTAAGTAGGTGCGGTTTTTTAAAAGGACCACCAAAACGTAAATTTTACAATGTTTTAGGTGGTCTTGAATTTATATACTAAAATGAATCATATATTTATTTTATTTTGAGGCTAGTTGAATTTTTTCACATGATGCTGAGA
>NZ_JBALOZ010000083.1:8942-23569 GCF_036965125.1 Bacillus sp. JJ1503 | reverse complement strand
ATACTAAGCAATCTTCAGGATTTTATTATTGTAGGCAATTCACAATTCGAGCAATTAAAAAATAGCTTAAATGGTTATGAATCAAACATTCACTTAATCAATGTTGCAAATTGGGAAGAGACCACCAATGTTGTCGAAAAACTAGCTGAAAAGTTTAGGAACTATAATGAAAATTCCCTGCCACTTACTGATATTCGTGTTGAGAACACATCTGAAGAATATTTATTTCAGATATCATCTAGAATTGAAGATTATAATCGTAATAAAAATTCTAATGGCATATTGTTTTTTGTAACAACTATATTAAGTGTTATTTTTTTCTTTGGGTCGTTTATTCTTTTATATTTGAATCTTTTCTCTGATGTTGAGAAGGAAAAGGAGAAGTATAAAAAGCTTGATAATATAGGAATTACTTCAAAGGAAATAAAGAACATCATTTCAAAGGAAATAACAACCTTATTCTTTTTTCCGACCATTGTTGGGACTACTTTAGCTTTCCTTTATATAGTTGCGATGGCAAAGGATATTGGAGGGGTTATGGAGAATCCTGAGGTACTATTGCACTTCCTAATAGTTGCGGGTGTATACCATTTGATACAAATAGGGTTTTATTTATATTCTAGAAAGAAAATGTTTTTTTATCTTACTCAGTAAAGATGAGTGAAAATTATATTTTACCAACCATATCAAAGTGAAATGGACAATGAAGAATAGATACGGACACATAAGACAGTTTGCGATTGTCAAAATTTAGTGTTAATTCAATTTTACAAAGTATAGTGAATAAATTAGTAATTTGCGGAGGTGAGTAAATGTTAAAGAGAAAAATAATATCGGCTTCTATATCAAGTGCTTTATTTGCAATTTTATTAGGATTTATTATGCCAAATCCATTTAATGAGCAAGTTGTTGCAGAACAAAATTATTTTTATTCGGCTATCAATGTTATAAATTTATATTTAATGTATAGCTTTCCTGTTATTCTTATTTATGGAGTGTTGACTTCCATTATAAGTGATAAGGTAGCAGAATTAATGTCAAAAACAAGCGAAACCAAAAATATAGAAATAATTGGCTCTGGAGCGTTACACATTGTTTTCGGACTTGTAGTCTTGCCTTATAGTTTAGGAGCTTCTGCCTTATTTTTTGTTACGGATAGAATACTGCAAAAACAAAGTAAAAAGTTTTATTGGTTACAAGCAATAAAGAGTTTTGTACTTCCATTAACTGTTTGGATTATCTCTTTGAGTATTAGTTGGTTTGAGCATTTTATTAACAATAGCTAAACATTAGAGGGGAAGCCTCCGTAGTAATGGCTTTTCCTATTTTATAACCTTATATCAACATTAAAGTTTAACAGAGCCTTACAAAAAGCCCAATTCCTTGACTTAAAAAGAAAAAAGCATTACCTCTGTTTCAGTAATGCCCCTTTGTTCTATAGCTTCTATTTACAAGATTTAATTTTGCCTGATAATATACTAGGCCCCAACTTTTTGGTATTTGAATTAGAAAGTCTTATCTGTACTTCTACATTTTCCATTTTTGCTGTAATGTCATCAATTCTTCCAGCCCAAGTTGGACCATCTATTTCTGGAGTAGGGTAAAGCCTGAAACGCCAGCTGATTTCATTAGGTATAAAGGCAAATCCTTCATAACTATCGTAATTACCATAGGTAGATGGTTTTGGAAGGTGCACCCCGAGAATACTTATATTCGTTCGTGCAAAACTTTGAGGGATCAACAGCACTTTATAAATCAATGCTGAGCCCTTTGCATTTGTAAGTTTTTTATCAACGGACTCCAGTATCATACTACAAGGCATAGTTATTGCCTTTGGCTGTGAAGGATAAATTACCAAAATCGAGATCATAAGTATGACCAAAACAAACTGCCTCATCACGCACCTCTTAGAATCGTTTTGGTTAATTTACCCTTATTATGGTTGAATTATAGGTTTGGTAAATTCCTCTTTATGGTAATATCATTTCTGAACATTAGATTAAAAAGTTTACGTATCAATCTCCATCTTCTTTTTCTGCCTTGTAAAACCGAAATATCTTGTGCCCTGAAAGGCAAGCTCTCCGGTGTCACCTTCAACAAGCATCCCATATTCAGAACCCTCAACCTCTAATTCAAACCGATCACCGCTTTCAACCTCAAAGGTAACAAAATAATCACTATAAGCCCTATGCTCTCCTCCACCACGAATGGCCGTCCTTTTTGCCACCACTTTCGCGTTGACGTTGAGTTTTGGGGAGTTATTATTTTTATTCCATTGAGAAAATCCTTTAAATATTGTAAATAGGATTGTAGAGATTACGATGACAAAGATAATGCCAACAAAAGTAGGAGCGAAATCAAACATGAAATCCCCACCATGAAGCATCTAATCCCTCCTATACNNATACAAGTTAATTTTTGATTTTCTTTTTCCTTAAATAAACAATGGCAAAAACAATTATAAATAATACAAGTAACATACTACTTTGCTGAAACCATTTGCTGCTCATTAATTCATCTTCTAATTGGACCGTGTATTTAGGCTCTTTCCCTTTTCCAAGCTCTAGCAGATCTTGATTAGCATATTGGATTTCGGCACTTTTTCCGCAGTTAATGACTTTTAGTATGCCGTCATGATCATTTGGATAGAAGAGATACTCCTTTCCCACTTCAAAGTCAAATTGGCAGCTGCTACTCCAATCTGTAGTAACAAATACTTGAGATTCGTCAATGCCCTTCCAAATTTCTGATACTGATATCAAAGCGACATCGTAGGATTTACCGTTGATTTTTTTCTTTTTTACCTGCAGAACCTCTCCTCTAAACACAGCTGCTGCCCTATTCAATGCTTCATTTGCAGTTTTAGGTATATCACAATCACAAGCCAACCCTCTTGATGACGGATAGAAAAGAGTCAATATTATTAATACAGCGGTTACATAAATTATATTTTTTCTTTTTTTACCCAACTACAAAAGCCCCTTTTTTATTAAAGACGCATATAAATATATAATGTTTCACGTTTTATCCAGCGAAGCTGCCTTTTTGACTTTTGTGGTAAATGAAAAGGCAGATCCATTTTTAAAAAATAATAGGTTCAAATCATTTTTCGATTAGAACCTATAAAACACCTATTTATGCCTATATTCNNAATATCGTCAAATGGAGTATAGTTATTGCTTGGCAATTTCCTTTTTCTAGTTATTTTATAAATCGTAAAGGCTAGAGCCAACATTATGATTGCAGAAAAAATATAAGCCATGCAGTCAACTCCTCTCTATAAAATTCCGTGGCATGATGGAAAAAATCTATTTATTCCGCCCATTGTTTTTTTGCAAAATCTCATGATTTAAAAAATGGTCCTCTTGAACTTCTCTGGCTTTTTCACATAGCTTTCAATAATAAATCCACAGTCCGTACAAAGAATGTATTCAATATTTGAGCCTAGGCTCATCTTATTTTCAGGTTGCATAACCGCATACCCAGAGTGCTTTCCTTTCCCCAATTCTTTTCCGCCACATTTTGGACATTCTGTTGCTCTTGCAGAATAATTCATTTGAAATCCTCCCCTTCTCTTAACCATCTAAACCATCTGCCGTGACCATCTGTTTCAGCGATTGTTTCATTACTTTCCATACCATCTATAAAAAAATCTAGATGTAAAAACTTGTCTTGAATATTATTATAAATATGAAAAACATCTCGTTCCTTGCCAATTGCTTGAATCGTTTGAAGAAGTAATTTTCTTACTTCAATTGGCATTTGGTTGGCAACGTGGGTGTGAAAAATACAAACAGTGCTATCACTCGGCATCCTATCAACGTATTCACTTAATAAACCGATTCCATCTCCTTCGACTAATTGGACGGGATTCTTCACCATATAACTCGCTGCTTGTTCAAACATTAACAGTCTTTCTTTGTGTTCCGGCCAGATTAACGATTTCATCCACAATTTCTCTTCCTCATCAATTAAATCAATCGTATTTAAATCCAAACCAATCCTCTTAGAAACTGGAGGTGGAGCTGAAGAAATAAACGGAATATTTTCTCCCACTATCTCTGAAGTAATGTTTAATGTAGAATTTTTATTCCCAAATACTTCATTTGTACCATATGAATAAGAAAACTGATCCCAAAGAAGCTGCAACCCCGCACTAGTTCCGATTTCAATCAGCGCCAGAGGTTTTTCAGTCTTCTCGTAAATCAAATTAAAAACAGGATAAAGATAGGCACATCTTCGCACCTCGTTTGTCTGGACAAGCCTTGTTCGGAGGATAGATGTAATCTCATCTTGATATTGAAGGCAAAAATCTTTAAAGCTATGAAACGCCCCTTCAAAAGGTTTTGGGTTACTCACGATACTAGGATAATACTCTTTTAACTTATGTCTCTTTCCTTTAAGTAAAAGGTAATGAACAGCCCCAAAAAGTAAATTCGGAATCGGTTGACCTTTACTGGCATATGTACATAATTGTAATAATTCATCGTCTTTTGCAATTTTCAGTGATAAATATTCATATAATTTACTAGAATCTTTACACTCATTCGTGGCAAACCTCGTAAAGCTTTGAGATAAGAGTTCTTTATTTAACATTGGTTCCTCCTCCGTTCAAAAATACAAAGGGTTTTAAAATTAAGAAGGAAAGTACTCCATAGGCTCTTTGCAATGAATATATCCATTTTTCCTATAATAATTTATGCTGTCATCACTCGGCCAAACAATGATAAACTCATACTGCTCATTTTTGGCCCATTCATTTATAGTAGTAAGTAGCTGACTGCCAATCCCCTTGTTTCTATAATCACTAACTGTATACACATTAGTCATAAAGGCAAAAGGTCTTGTAATCCTCCCAGGACGAGGCACTTTTTGTATTAATTCAATATAGATGTGAGAAACAACTCTGCCTTCTTCCTCTGCGATCCAAATAAACCACTGCTCACTGTTAATCGCATTTTCTAAAAAATTTCGGCACTCGATTTTAAACTTTTCAAGCTCACTTTCATTAAACTTATTGGAGGGGTTATGTTCAATTGTGAAATCCCATCTCATTCTAATTAATTGATCAATATCTTTTGATTCAGCTAATCTAATCATTAATTTTTCTCCCAGACAATTTTTATGTTTAACTCATTGGCTCTAAACCTATTTCTCTTCCATCCGGCATTTTACCTTCATTTACCCAAGCTTCAACCATTTGATTAAACAAATCTGGCTTTGCCAAAGATACACCATGGCCAATCTTTGATAATATAACTCCTTTACAATTAGGGTTATTTTTCACTAGATCAATGGCCGATATTTTCATCATTACTCTTTCTTTCTCCCCGACAGTCACTAAAATCTTTCCTTTTGCATTTTCAAAATGCTTTGGTATTTGGAATGACATATTCTCTTCCATGATGCTTACAAGCGTTTCTAATTTCATTTGGCGGCTTTCTTGAAAGTATTGTTCAAAGTCGTCTTTGCTAATATAAAGTGTTTTGGCTTGGAGTTTTGAAAACGACCTATTTTTGATTAGCGGATAAAATAGTTTAATAGAGGGATTTATTATTTTTTTCGCAAATGGAATGGGCCTCACGAGTGCACTATTGATAATAGCAAAATCGATCAAATCTGGTTTTAAGCTTAACATTTGAATAGCTATTTGGGCACCTAGTGAAAATCCAAGGATGATTACTTCTTTTTCGTGAGCTTTTTCTTCAATTAATGCAAGTAGTTGATTAGCACTCGATTTTATTGAGAATGGTTCCTCGTGAGTACTTTGGCCATGCCCTGGTAAATCTGGTACGATGCAATGATAGTGAGCAAAGTATTGTATTTGTTGTCTCCACATCCAGCCGCTCACCCCGCCGCCATGTAAAAAAAGCATCAGCGGAGCCTCTTTATCACCATATTCTTTATAATATAAAGTCATTTTTATCACCCGATTGTTTAAGAATCTTTTTCATCTGTGAAAATTTTAAACGCTCCTATTGCCAATACCAACGGGATGATTACCATCGAAAATTTGAGAAAGGGAATATCTAAGATGAAGCTTATTAGAATGATAGGCAATCCAATCATAACAGTCATTGATGCGAATTTAGTATATCGGATAGCTTCATCAGATATCTCTGGTTCTTCTTTATACATCCACCTTTTTCCAAACAACATACTTTCCTCTGGATCCAAATAGGACCAAATAAGCAACCCATAAAAGGGTATCATTAAAATAATTATTAAAATTATTTCAGCCATAGAGTCTCCTCATTTCCCATTTAATCATGGGTTTTCCTGTTACTTTTATACGAATCACGAAGGAAATAGTTCCCACAATTCCCTTAACCTGCCCTATTAAGAAAAATGCGCTCCTGCTAATTCCAGAAACGCACCTGTTTATGTAATTGATTTAACAAATTAGTATAACTAGCAGCTCTATAAACAAAATTAAACAATTAAATGCCTTTTAAAAAAATCCTTCGTGACTTGATGAGTAAGTATTTCAGCCACCTTGTCTTTATCGATGAATTTTAACTCCCTTATTTCACGATCATTTGGATTTAAAGAGTTACGATCGCCTAAAAATTCTACAAGAAACATGATTGTTTCCTGTTTGTCGTATCCGATTTTCATCTTAATTTCATCTGGAAAATGAAAGAATATTTTCTCATCAAATTCTTTTACAACCCTATATTCTTTTGAACCAGTCTCTTCTTCTAATTCACGAAATAGCGTATAGGTTAAATTCCGATCATTCACTTCTACGCCACCCTTTATAAAATCCCATTCCCCTTTTATCATTTGTTTACCTTTATTTGTGTTGATGCTGACTTTATGGACAATTAAAAATTGATTTCTTTGAAAAACAATTGCACCTACAGCTTTTCTAATCATTTTTGCCTCATCTCTTTCTAACTCTCCTACAAAATTCTCTCTCCACTTTTCCCAAGTAATATGGAGAGCACGAGAAAAATATATGAAAATGACAACAGAATCAATTCCAAGAAACCTAAACCAAACAGCATTGAATGATTCTCATCCGCTTGAATACCAGAATCAAACATATATTTTCCAATTAACAAATAGCTGCCAACTGACATTAAGAGAAACAACTTCCCAATCCAATTAAATTTAAATTTTACGATAGTATGAATCAGGACGAAAAAATAAACCGAACCGACAATTAATAAAAATATAAAAATATATAATGGTTCATAAACTGACACGTGATAAACTCCCTCTTTGATTCTTCATTTAATGTTATATAAGTGGAAACTTTGTATGGCCAAATATACGAATATCAAGCAGAGGATAAAGTTCAAAAGCGAAAAACCTCTCTTTTTCAAAATCAAACTTTCAATTCCAGTTAATAACCAGAATCCCGCAAAAATAACTTGCAGTATCCCATTATAGAAAAAATTAACACTGCCATCCTTAAATATGAAAATACTAATAACCAAGATTGGAAATAACAATAGAAATTGTATGATTACAAAAGGCTTTATTCTATTTTTAAATATATTTTTCATAACCCCATCTCCTCCCATAAAAGCCTTACTCTAATATTATCCTAAATTGGATTATAAAAGGGAATAAATTCCCTTACATTTTCTATGCAAAATTACATTATTAACAAACAAATCATGTTATTGTTTATCTCATAACAAACAATTAGTTAATTAATTTACTTATTTACCATTGACGTTAACCAAATTTTATATTAGCATGTTTACTATAAAGCAAACACTTTTATCAATTGTTTAAAATATATCAACATACTGGATGTGATTTTCAAATGGAACTATCTGATTTCTTTTGGAATGCCTCTTTGGAAGAGCTTAAACGAGGATATATTCAAGAAAAGGATTTCTATACATGCTTGCTTTGCGGGGAAAAGATTGAAAAAGGAATTGTTTATTCTCATGAAAATACGCTTTACGAAGCGGAAAGATATATGAGAATTCATATTAAGCGTACTCATCAATCTGTATTTGAATATTTAATCGGAATGGATAAGAAGCTTACCGGTCTTACTGACCATCAAAATGAGCTCCTTCAACTTTTTCATCAGGGAAAAAGTGATAAAGAGGTTCAGCATGAAATGGGTATTGGCAGCACCTCAACCATTAGGCATCACCGGTTTGCATTAAAAGAAAAGGAGCGGCAAGCGAAGGTATTTTTGACAATGATGGAACTGTTAAAAGACAAGGACGAATATGCTCCAACCTTTATTGCCCCTCATAAAACAGCGAAAATGGTTGATGAACGATATGCCATCACTAAAGAAGAACAAGAAAAAATCATAATGAAGTTCTTTACAGAAGGACCGAATCGATGCTTAAAGAAATTCCCGCCAAAGGAAAAACAGCGTCTGATTGTCCTAAGGGAAATTGCAGCACAGATCGAGGATGAGCGAATTTATGATGAAAAGGAATTAAATCAAATTTTAAACGCAATTTATGAGGATCATGTCATGATCAGAAGATATTTAATTGAATATGGATTTTTAGACCGGAAGCCAGATGGCAGCCAATATTGGTTAAAAAAATAATAATGAAAGCGGGATTAAAACATGGACCGAAAAAAAGAATTAAAACAGCAATATAAAGAAATCCCCATTGAAGCAGGTGTATATCAAATCAAAAACATCAAGAATCAAAAAATGTTTGTCAGCAGTACAAGAAATTTTAAAACATTAAATGGGGAAAAATTCATGCTTGAATCAGGCAGCCACACAAACAAAACACTCCAGGAAGAATGGAACCAACTTGGAAAAGAGGCTTTTTCTTTTGAAACCTTGGAGGTGCTTAAAAAGAAAAACGACCCTTATTATAATGAGAAAGAAGCATTAGCTGAACTCGAGGCAAAATGGCTAGAAAAACTTCAGCCGTATGAAGAACAGGGATATAATGTGAGGAAATCTCAATGAATTTAAAAAAGGGGACCGGGCAATCTGTCCCCATATTCATTACGGGAATAATAATGCATAGCACTATTTTTACCCCAATTCCAAAATAAGCATTGTGACTAAAGCACTGCGAACTGGCATTTGGGAAATAAGTAAATGCTCATGACTTGCGTGAGCCCCATCCCCAACTGGCCCCAAACCATCAAGGGTAGGTGCAAACTGTGACGCAAAGCTACCATCACTTCCGCCTCCACTCATTTGCTCCTCTAAATTAAAGGCTAAATAAGATTTGGACAATTCCTTAGCCTTCTGGAACATTTTTTCGATTTCGGCCGTTTTTTCAAGAGGGGGTCGATTGATCCCACCTATAACTTCAATGGATATTCCTTCTTTAGAAGGCTTTAAATTTTGGATTAAGGGAATAATCTTTTCAAACTCTGCTTGATTGGTAACACGCAAATCCAGCTCTGCCTCTGCTTCAGCAGCGATTACATTGGATGCAGTCCCGCCTTTAATGACGCCAACATTTAAGGTAGTCCCTTTATCCAAATCCGATAAGCTATGTAAATGGATGATTTTCCTCGCAAGCTCCTCAATGGCACTAATTCCTTTTTCAGGCTCAATTCCCGAATGTGAGGCCCGCCCCTTTACTTTTATATGAAACATTCCTACGCCTTTTCGTGAAGTCTTTAGTTTTCCAGTAGTTGAACTCGCTGATTCTAACACTAAAACATATTTACTTTTTTTCGCTTCTTCCTCTATTAATGCTTGGGATGTCCCGCTCCCGATCTCCTCATCAGAGGTGACCAGCATCACGAGTTTCGTATTCAAGGAAACTCCCAATTCACGCAGGGCATGCAGGGCAAAGATCCCTTGAATGATTCCCCCTTTCATGTCAAAGGTTCCAGGCCCGTACGCCTTATCCCCATCTATTCGAAATGGCATCGTTTCTAACGTCCCCTTCGGCCAAACCGTATCCATATGGACTAAAATGAGAATTCGCTCCTCCCCTTGTCCATACTCCATCCGAAGATGATTTCCGGCATGAGGATTTTCTATAACGTCTATCTCCTTTCCCACGTATTCGGTAAAAAGTTCACTTACCTTTTCACCAAGCCGGTCCACCATTTCCTTATCATGGGAAGGAGATTCCATCTCAACCAATTCCTTTAAAACACCGAGCATTTCTGATTCTTTTCCTTTTAAAAACTCTACGATTTTTTTCATATGAATACACCTCATTTTCATTCTATGCATAAATCCCCTTCATAAGAAAGTGATTTTGTTTAACTTATCGGACAGGATTTGATGAAATACAGAAAAGCTGTCCAGGATACTCGATTTCTCGGACAGCTTTTAGCGAAATCACGAAAACTTTTCCAGCAAACTCACTTTCTTGGACAGCTTTTAGCGAAATCGCAATAACTTGTCCAGCTAACTCACTTTCTCGGACAGCTTTTAGCGAAATCGCAATAACCTGTCCAGAAACTCACTTAGCCAACATCCTTAATAAAAAGCATATAAAAAAAGCCCCACAAGATGACACACTCACCTTGCAGGGCTCCACATTAATTCTCTTCAATTTCCTTACGGTTTTTCCTAAAAATCTTAGATAATACTTCGTATACGATTGGAACAACAATTAATGTTAATAGCGTGGAGCTGATTAAACCGCCGATAACTGTTATGGCAAGGCCTTTCGAAATCAAGCCGCCTCCGCCTGCACCAAAAGCTAATGGCACCATGGCACCAATCGTTGCGATGGCTGTCATAAGAATCGGACGCAAACGTGTGGCACCAGCCTCAAGCACCGCTTCACGCATAACCATCCCCGTACGTTCCATCCGAATGATTCGGTCCACGAGTACGATTGCGTTCGTTACAACGATTCCGATAAGCATTAAGAGCCCCATCATGACGGATACAGAAATGGTTTCACCCGCAATTAATAATCCAACAAATGAGCCGATAACTGTAAATGGCAATGAGAAAAGAATCGCAAATGGCGCAAGTCCTTCACCGAATGTTACGACTAGAACAAAGTACACAATGGCAATCGCCGCAAGCATAGCTATACCAAGCTGTGTAAATGTTTCTTGCATGTCTGCTGCAACGCCGGCCACATCAACTGTGACCCCTTTAGGCAGATCTAAATTATCAATTGTCTTATCTGCTTCAGCTGTAGCTTTGGAAATATCCTTGCTAGTGATCGTGCCTGAAACACTAGCATAGTATTCGCCCTTACTGCGAGCTAGAGTATTTAATGTTGTGCCTTTCTCAACAGTCACTAGTTCAGAAAGCGGCATTGTCGTACCAAGTGGTGTCGGTACTTGTTTTTCCAAAATATCATCGATCGATTTCGGCTGTGCTGCCTGTTCCTGCTGAACGATGACATTTAATGCGTTTCCTTCTTTTTCAATCGTTGTTAACACATTCTTCGTTTTTTCTGGACTTAACATCATAATAATTTGCCCGGTTGTTAGTCCATACTTTAATAATTCATCCTGTGCCACTTTAAAGGTGTATTCAACGTAAGCATCCTCTGCACTAGAGGAAACATCCTTTAACCCTTCATTTTCCTTTAATGCATCTTCAACTATTTTTACAGATTTGTTGAGTTTATCTAAATCTTCACTGTAAAATGTATAACTAACTTCATTTGAAGCCATGGACATCGAAGAGAAGTTCTGGCTCTTCCATTCGCCTGATTGTCCAATGTCCTTTACATACTTTTCTATATCTTCACGTGCTTCAGGGAAGTTTTTCATTTCCGGATCAAAGATTAGGTACATTAACCCGCCTTTTCCTCCGCCTCCCATCATGGCTGCTTGCTGGTCGCCGCTTTCTGTAACGGATACTTGAACGATATCAATATCATCATGCTCAAGCATTTTCTCTTCAACCACTTTAATATTTTCTAACGTATCTTCCGGCAGTTCTCCTGCACTTGGAGTGTAAGTCAGATACATCACCTTATCCTCTTCACTGCCCATAAAGCTAAAACCAATCAATGGTGTCAACGCCAAACTCCCTGCTAATAAAACAAAGGCAAGAATGGAAGTAATCACCTTATGATTAAGGGTTTTTTCAAGGAATCCTTTGTACCATTTGGATAATCTGCCAGCCTCTTTATGTTTGCTTTCCGTCTTTTCACTATATAACTTCTTCTTAAACAAGAAATGAGATAATGAAGGAACGATTGTAATCGCAACAATTAATGAGGCTGCGAGCGCAAATGACATGGTCAATGCGAATGGCATGAAGAGCTCGCCAACCATCCCGCCAACAAATATAAGTGGTGCAAATACTGCAACGGTTACGATTGTTGAAGACATGATAGGTCTGAACATTTCAATTGTTGATTCACGAATGAGTGCTCGCCCTGTTAGTTTTTCACCTTTTAAATGCAGGCGGCGATAAATATTTTCAACCACAACGATGGAGTCATCGATTACACGGCCAATAGCAACAGTAATCGCCCCAAGCGTCATAATATTTAGGGTAATATCCATCCAATTTAAGATTAACATAGCCATTAAAATCGAAACCGGAATGGATATAATCGAAATAATGGTCGATTTGAAATCTCTTAAGAAAAGGAGAATAATTAATACCGCAATTAAACCGCCAAATAACGCTTTTTCAACCATTGTAGCGACAGAATCTTCAATTGGCTTGCCTTGGTCAAGCGTCACATCGATAACGATTCCATCAATTTTCTTCTTTTCATCTTTAATTAATTTCTTCACACTGTTTACAACATCTACTGTGTTAGCCTGTTGGCTTTTTACAATTTGAATTGCAATCGCATCTTTCCCATTTGTACGGGAAACTGATTGTACTTTACCTACTACTTGAATGGTTGCGATATCGCTAAGCTTTACAAATGGTAAAGGCTGTGAAGCTGATGGCGTTACAGGAATGAGCATTTCCTTTAATTCGTCAACAGTCGTGAACTTGCCGTCTATCGCTATTGCCTGCTCGCCTTCTTCAAATTCATAAAGTCCTAAAGAAACACCGAGATTGCTTGCTTGAATCATTTGCTTGACGGAATCTTCCGTTAAGCCTAGCTCTGCCATTTTTTCCTTATTATAAGTAAGGTCAACTTCTTCTATATGCTGCCCTGTAATCGTAGCAGAGGCAACACCATCGATTTTATCGATTTTTGGGAGTAAAACTTCCTCTACTGTTGACGTTAATTCAACAATGTCCTCTTTCGTGCTGCTTACACTTAGTGCCACAACAGGCATCATGTTCATGCTAATAGCGGTAATGGTCGGCTTTTGAGCCCCTTCAGGCAATTTAACTGCATCTATCGCAGAATCTAATGCCCGCTTCGCCTCATCCATATCAATGCCGTATTCGTATTCCACTTGAATATTAGCTACATTTGAATACGAATTTGAATTAACGGATTTTACGTGCTCCAAGCCCTCTACTGCTTTTTCTAAAGGAATCGACACATCCTTCATCACTTGCTCAGGAGTTGCCCCAGGATATACGTCCATCACCATTAGAAATGGAATGGAGATATCCGGAATCATCTCCATTTTCATACGTGTTCCTGAATAAATTCCCGAAACGGTTATAATAATAGTTAACAGCCAAACTGCTAGTTTATTCTTTAAAACAAAGTTAACTAACCCTTTCACGTCTACACCTGCCCTTAATTGACTAATCAGTCTCATTTCCTTATAATAATGACCGACAAGTCATTTGTCAACGAAAGTCCTAGGAGCGGATGTAAAGAAATGATGAAGAAACAGTTAATTATGGAAAAAGCACTAGAGCTTTTTGCAACTCAAGGATTCGATGCCACAACCGTTCAACAAATCACAGACTATTGCGGTATTTCTAAAGGTGCTTTCTACTTGTCATTCAAATCAAAGGATGAATTGATTTTATCTACTATCGATCATTTTATGATGCAATTCACTTCTGATATTGACCATATAGTCAAAAACTCAGAAGATAACCTTTTATATAACTTTTACTACACAACATTTCACTCTTTTCACAAGCATTCTGATTTTGCAAAAGTTCTTATGAAAGAGCCAGTTCATTCATTGAATAAAGATTTATTTATTAAAATCCGTTATTACGACATGTTAATGGACAAGTCGATATTACTGATGATTGAACGTTTATACGGAAAAACAGTCCAATCAATAAAATATGATTTAATTTTTTGCATTAAAGGCTTTATGCACACTTATTCACAGCTATTTCTATTCTATAGCTCACCACTAGACTTGAATCATCTTTCTCGTTCGCTTGTGGAAAAAACAAATCTGCTGGCAAAACAAATGACTGACCCATTTATTTCGCATGATCTATTTCAAGTTCTTAAGCAGCCGCTGAATGAAGAAATAACGAAGGATCAGTTGATTGAAATGATGGAGGAGAAAATGGCGGATGTTGAAGAGCCGATTGAAAAAGAATCATTAATTCTCTTAAAGGATCAGCTGGTAGATCCGAATTTAAGTCCAGCCATTGTAAAAGGCCTACTCGAAAATATTCGGAATCATCCGGAGTGCAAGTGGATTTCTTATTTGCTGAGGAAGTATTTTGAGTTTTAAAATGATAGGAGCAGAACAGTTTTATCTTTCTGCTCTTTTCTAATTTTTAGTGGAGATATTCACCTTGTACCAAATCAAATCCCAAGACTTTTTTTCCACTCGATTTTCATAGACTTTCAAACGATCCTTTGACTCGGCAAAAAATGGTGTAGGCT
>NZ_JBALOZ010000083.1:0-8932 GCF_036965125.1 Bacillus sp. JJ1503 | reverse complement strand
CAATATAACATGGTCATTTCCATCTAATTTAACTCCCAAAGCTGTAGCGGTTTCTGGAAATTTTGAAATACCATCGACTGAAGAAGTATAAGGCCGCAAATTATTGATCACGTGCATTCTTGCTTGATTCTTTACGGACCAAGGGACACCGGGCATGAGATGATTTAATTTTTCTTCTAAAATTTTTTCCTCTAATTCATCCAAATTTGCGGGATCATAATAGATGACATCAATATCTGGGATGGGTGTTCTTTCCGAAAAATGGTGTAACACATCCCATATTTTCGAACGCACAAAGCCGGCACATATCCACCAATCGGGTAGGCTCAACGTTTTTACTGTTTTTAATAAATCCATCATCCAGGCATCTTCGGAAATGATTTGTACGATATCTTCTTCATTTTTTATTATCATTTTATTCACCTATTTATTATTGCTTTTGAATAGACTCAATGGGTGGATGGAGTTCTCCATCATCAAACCTATAATCGAAGAAATAAATTTTGAAAAGAAAGGAACCTATCATAAATAGCATAAGTGCAATAATAGCAATAAACAAAAAGAAGGCACACCATAGGCTCCAATTAAATATTTTTGATTCTGCGAACCTTTCCGACCAGCTTGGAGATTTAATCATCATAATCACCTTGTTTAATTAGATCTTAGACCCAAAATCAATCCCAGACATGATAAAAGGGATGGCTAATTTGATAAATTCTTCCGGCGGTGTATTTTGACCGCTTCTTCTCCATTCTAAAGATACTCCATAAAGCCCCCAACTTAACATGGCAGCAGTAATCTTTAGAGGTTGCTCATCTCCACTTTGATATTGTTTTCGTAGCATTTTGTAAAAAATGATTTCGAGTTGTTCCCTAATAATACGGGCAATGGTATCTTCGTATCCTCTATGACAGCGATTGGATAAAGATTTTTGAAAGTCCGTGATCGCTATGAAAATACTAATAATCGATTCTTCATTGAGTTCATTTTTCTCGAACATATTGCCATTCAAATTTATCAAGAGTACTTCTGACAGTACCTTTTCTAACAAGTCATATATATCTTCAAAATGATAATAGAAAGTGGCCCGGTTTATCATAGCCTCTGTTGTAATATCCTTAACGGTAATATCCTTGAATTCTTTTTTACCGGAAAGTTCAATAAAGGAATCCATGATTAATTTACGAGTACGTAGAATTCGGGGATCAATCTTTGGTTGAGTCAATTACAATTCCCTCCTACTTTTTAAACAATTTGTTCAATGTGTTGTATAAACGACAAATACAATGAACTATTGGTATTGATGGTTTTCATTATGTACTAAAATACAATTGTAAAGCAAATAAGAGGCTTATTTTTCAGACATTTTAGACAGGTAGATATTAAATGAATGGAGGAAAAAAATATGACGGACAATAATAATATGATTTGTGATTTAGAAACAGGTGTATGCGGTGTAGCTGGCGAGGAGGAAATGGAGGTTATTGATTTTAATCAGCCAAAAAAATCGGTTAATCTTTATTATGTGACTGATCCTATTTGTTCTCATTGCTGGGCAATTGAACCTAATCTCCGTCGTTTTGTAGAGCAGTATGGAGACTATTTTAATTTTCACACGGTTATGGGTGGTTTGCTGGAAAAATGGCACGATGGACCAATCGATCCTGCAAACGGAATTTATAAACCAGCCGATGTTGCTGGTCACTGGAGAGAAGTTGGAGAATATTCAAGAATGCCTATTGACGGCTCTTTAATGATTGATAATCCTGTTCAATCATCCTACCCACCGTCACGTGTATTTAAAGTGATTCAAAAAAATCATAGTGATGCATTAGCATTTGAATATTTACGCCGTGCAAGAGAAGCACTTTTCGCATTTAATCAAAATATTTCAGATACATCAGTTATGATTGAAATCGTAAATAAACTTGGTCTTAATGGAGAGGCTATTGTAAATGAAGCAGAACAACCAATCGGACAACAATTATTGAATGAAGATTTTGCTCTTACTAGAAGCTTAGGTGCCAGAGGTTTTCCTACCATTATTATGATCAATGAGGAAAATAAAGGCGTAAAAATTGTTGGTGGCCGTCCATTTGAATACTATGTTGACGGATTAAAGAAGGCTCTAAATGTCGAAGAACTACAACCAAAACAACAACCAACCCTCTCTAACTTACTTGAAAAAGAAAAACTGCTATTTTCGAAAGAAATTGAAGTGATGTACGATGTTGAAAAATCGGCTATTAACGCTTTTATTGAAAAAGAACTTTCGCCAAACAGTTTTCAAGTGAAGGAAATTCTAGGGGAATTATATTTTACATCTACAAAATAAAGTTGACATTAACTAAGGGAAAAGGAGTAGCTTATTTGCTACACCTTTTCCAAAAAACATCCTAATTTCCTTGTTTTTTTACGTATCCCATTAACCCATGCAGTGTTCTCACGAATTCATTCCCCGTGATATGCCCTAATCCTCCATAAGCACAATCCAACTCATTGTATTGTAGGTTTCGATCTCTCCGTATACTTGGCCCATAAATGGCGACCGGAACTGGTTCACCTGTATGTTCTCCAACTTCACAAGGTGTAGAATGATCGGCAGCCAATGCTAAGTACACATCTTCAGGCAGCTGCTCACGTATTAGTCCAACCATGTGATCGAACAGCTCTATTGCTCTAGCTTTCTCAAACGGTTCATTATCGTGGCCTTTAACATCTGGCGCTTTCATATGCACGTAAACCATGTCATTGTTTGCAATTTCTTCGATAGCTAATTTAGCTTTTAATTCAATATTTGTATCGATATTACCCGTCATGCTTCTATCTGTTATAGTCTTAAATCCAGCTAGCTGGGCAACGCCTAATACCGTGCTTTCTCCGGCAATACAGCTTCCTTTCATATTAAGCTGTTGGACGATAGGCTCAAGATGCACCATCAGTCCAGCCCCTCTTGTCAGAATAAAATTAGCTGGCAGCTTCCCTTCGGCAATGCGCTCTTCATTCACTGGATGGGAAGATAATATATCATGAGCTTTTTTAAGAAACTGATTTAAAATAGACGCTGTTCTTTCAGCCTCCTCAGAAGAGTCCAACGGTTCTACTATAAGATAAGGTGCACCGTCATTTGGAGCTTTAGGATCGGAATCGCTGATTTTATCACTCAATCCACTTCCACGCAGGATTAAAACAGCCCGATGTTCCGTAGCCGGTTTAAAATGAACGACTACCCCATCTTCAAGCTCCATCCCATCAAGAGCTTGAGCGATTTCTTCCGTTTTCTCGCGAATCCGTCCTGCTCGCCGATCGACCACGGTTCCTTCCTCATCGACAGTAGCAAAATTACATCGAAACACAACATCACAAGGCATGACATCCATACCGATTCCAAGCGCTTCAATAGGTCCGCGTCCGGGATAATCTTCAGGCTGATAACCGAATAAAATTAAATGTCCCATATCCGTTCCCACAGGAATGCCGGAAGAAATCAAATCCATCATACCTGTAATACCTTCTGCAGCCAGTCGATCCAGATTCGGTGTCCGCGCATATTCCAATGGGGTCTTATCGCCTAACAAAGAATGGGGACGATCCCCTGCTCCGTCAGCAATTGCCATGATGACTTTTCTTTTTAACATAATATCCTCCTATTATCATTCAAGGTTTTCTTATCTATTATTTTATAATCCTAGTACTTTGAACCAAGTGAAATAGGCTGCACTGATAACGGAAGCACCAATAAAACATGTAATAACTGCATACTTTACTTGATCTACTATTGTAAAGTAATCTGTTGAAAAATAAATCGTATTAACCTTCGAATGCGGCGGAAGTGTAATCGTAAAGGTCATGGTCATTGCGGCAGCAAGTGCAAGTGGTACAGGATCCATACCTAAAGTTTTAGCTAAAGCAATGAATGCTGGAATCAAAATCGTTACCCTTACAGTTTTGCTTGTAAAGATGAGATGGCTGTACATACTAAGGAATATGACGACTACAGCAACCATGGCATGGCTCATCTTGTCAATCCCTAAACCGTCAACTACTTTACTGATAATCCATACGGCTCCACCAGATTGGTCTAATGCATTTCCAGCGGCATATGCACCCGCTGCGAAAATCATAAGCTCCCATTTAATGTTTGCATCTTTCCACTCTAGCATTCCCACTTTTGGAAGCAAGCAAAGGAGTGCTGCAATAACCGCAGTCTGTTCAGTACTAATTTCAAAACCAAACCAATCTTCATGATAATCGCCAGTCGCCCACAAGAGCACAGTAAGAATGAAGATGACCGATGCTTTCTTTTCATCTAGAGAGAAAGAACCTAATTTCTTCAATTCCCCCTTCAGCGTCCCCATAACATTTTCAAAATTACCTTCATTTTTAATTGAGAATAATTTTAACCCGATCATAAATGTGATTCCCATCGTGATGATGGCTGCAGGCATAGAGGCAAAAAGCCAATCCATATAACCAATATCTCCGCCCGCTTGCTCGTTGATGAAACCGACCGCAATAATATTACCTGAAGTAGCTGTCATAACACCTGAAGTAGCGAGGGCATCTGCTTGTAGACCTTGAAGCATCATAACTTTACCAAGTGGACTTTTTCCCGGAATAGCTTTATAGACTTCTAGCAAAATCAAGCAAATAGGCATCATCAGTGTAGCTCGTGCTGTCGTTGAAGGTACGAAAAACGCCAGAACAAAATTAATAATGACTAAAACAAGCAACGTCCTGGTCGGTGTTTTTCCGAATTTCGTGACCATCCACAGCGAGAATCTTCTACCTAAATTTGACTTCATCATGGCAGAAGTTAGAACGAAGGCGGAAACCATTAACCAAATAACGTCAAACCCTAATGTCCCAAAAGCAACTTCCTGATCTTCAACTGCCCCTACTAAAGGAAGCAGCAGAATCGCAAGAAGCGATGTCAAGTATATTGGGATTGGAGTTGTTATCCAAAGGATCAAAGCACCAGTAAATATAGCGATCGATTTTTGTGCCGCAGGTTCCATTCCTTCTGGCGTTGGCATGAATAATAAAAATAAAACAGCAATAATGGCAATGGGAATTCCCCATTTCTTCATACCTTCTTCAAAACGGCCTTTCTTCTTAATCGGTTGCTCACCCTTTTCTACTTTTGTTGAGTTCTCACTCATCTCGAATCCCCCTTGAATTAGTAATGTATCCGTTTTCAGTATATTCAAGCTATAACTATAATACAATTTGATTTAATTTTGATAATCATAAGGAAACCTTATAGTTAAACTAGTTTTTGAATGGACCCATTTTAAAAATTATTTCACTATAGGGTCGCATTCGTTTATATTACTCTCATTTACTATCATGGAAATGCTATTATTAAATTTGATATAATTTTTATAAATCATAAGGAAACGCTATTATTGGGAGAAGGTGATTAGTGATGAACTTAACGAAGCTCCAAACCTTTATCACATTATCGAATTGCTTAAACTTTACCGAGGCGGCTGAGCGGCTTTATTGTTCTCAACCGGCTGTAAGCATGCAAATTCAAAGTCTTGAGAGAGATTTAGGGTTTCCTCTTTTTGACCGAATAGGAAAAAAACTATACTTAACAAAACAGGGAGAGCAATTCAAACCATATGCTGAACAAATTATTAATCTCATTTCTTCATCCAAAGAGCATATTAAACAACTCGACAATTTAGCTCACGGAACATTATCTTTCGGAGCGAGCACTTTCGTTGGAGTATACCTTCTTCCAGCCATCCTCAGTGACTTTAACAAACAATTCCCTGGCATCAAAATCAACATGAATATTACATCCTCCAACCATTTAATACATATGCTGGAGACGAACAAAGTCGAGTTTTTAGTTCTTTCTGATCGCATACCAATTGATGAAGACCGTTTTCAATTCAATACTTTTTATCAAGATGAGCCTGTTTTAATCGTCAATAGCCAGCACAGACTTGCTGGGAAAACTGAGTGTACTTTAGAGGATTTAGTCTCCGAAACGCTGATCCTGAAGCCTAATAAATCAGCTACCAGAACTTATTTGGAAGGGGAATTTAAAAAATACGGATTCAATTCCCCCAATTATATGGAAATAGGAAACCTAGAAGCAATTAAACAATGTGTTATTAACGGTCTCGGTGTATCGATCGTCTCTAGCTTTGCCATTAAACAAGAAATCAAAAATGGATTATTAACCGTGGTCCCAATCCAAGGGGTAAAATTTATTAGGGGAATTAGGTACGTTTATCAACGCGGTGTTCACCTTTCACCAGCAGCTATGAAATTTATTTCTATGTTGGATCAGAAGTCCAATTGAGATTTTATAGGGTGCGATATGGTGAACCGTCCCATAAGTAGGTGCGGTTTTCTTTTTGATGGCATTAATCTCGTAAAATAAACGAATAATTTGTCTTTTAGTAAACAGCGTAGTGTGTGAAATTGTACTACGTTGTTTACTACTATATGTCTAAGTATGGGAAAGCGATGTTCACGGCAGGAGCAATATTCTATAGCGGTATCTGGTACCTATATTTGTTTTTGACATTATTTTAGGGGTAGAATAAATTTAGCAGTGTCAGTAGCAGGCATTCTAGGAAGTTTGGCTAGTAATCTGTTGATATTTGGAACATATAAGGAAATGAATCCTAAAGGAAAAGTGGTATGTACTGCCTTTGGAGTAAGTGGAGCATTTATATTTGGTGGTCAACTTGGATTTGTGTCAGGAGTAGCACCAGAAATGATAGGAGCATTTATAATATCAAAGCTTACAGCCGGAATAATTAGTATAATACTAGCCGTATGGCTGTATGACCGTGAAAGTAAAGAATTTAGTTTTAAGGAAAATGGAGGTATTAGTAATGAATATCAGAGATAGGGTCGAAAAGTTAAGGCAGCTAATGAAAGAAAATCAAATGGATGCTTATATAATTCCCAGTTTTGATGCACATCAGAGTGAATATGTAGCAGAACATTGGAAATGTAGACAATGGATATCAGGATTTACAGGGTCTGCAGGTACTGTAGTTATTACATTAGAGGATGCTGGGTTATGGACAGATGGCAGATACTATATTCAAGCCGAAAAGCAGCTTGAGAGCTCAGGAATCAGATTATTTAGAATGGTGGATCCAGGGGTACCATTTTATTCAGAATGGCTAGCAGATGTTCTTAAAGAAGGAAGCATTGTGGGCTTTGATGGAAATGTTTTTTCAATTAATATGGTTAAAAAGATGGAAAAAGATCTAAAAGCAAAGAGAATCGTATTAAAAATGAATCAAGATTTAATTGGTGATCTGTGGGAAGATAGACCGGAGATTCCTAAAGGACCAATTTTTACCCATGACGTAAAATATGCAGGCAAATCACGAGAAGAAAAATTAAATGAAGTAAGAGAAGAAATGAAAAATAAAGGAGCAAATTATTATATTTTATCTTCCCTTGATGACATTGCATGGCTTTTGAATATAAGAGGGGACGATGTGCCTAACAATCCAATTGTAATAGCTAATGTAATCGTAGCAGAACATAAATGTTATTTATTTATTGATTCTTGCAAGGTTCCCCCTTTGGTTAAATTAGAACTGGAGGCTGAAGGAATCGAGTTAAAAGCGAATCATGAAATACAAACATTCTTGGAAAATCTTTCAGGCGGAGATTCCATTATTTTAGATACGAATAAAACAAATATCAGATTATATAATGCCATTAACAGTAATACAAAGAAAATTGAAAGTCCTGACATCACGACTAATTTAAAAGCTATTAAGAATGAAGTCGAGATAAAAAATTTAAAATGGTGTGAAATAAAAGATGGTTTAGCCATGGTGAAATTTATTAAATGGCTAAAAAACTCTGTAGATAAAGAAGAAATTACAGAGATTACTGCAGAAGAAAGATTAGAAGATTTCAGAAGGGCACAGGAAGGATATGTTGGACCTAGCTTTGATACGATAGCAGGTTATAAAGAACATGCTGCGATGATGCATTATAAAGCCAATAAAGAAACGCAATATACTCTTAAGAATGAAGGTCTTTTTTTAATTGATTCAGGCGGACAGTATTATGATGGAACAACAGATATTACAAGAACGATTGTTTTAGGAAAACTTACCGATGAACAAAAAAGAGATTTTACTTTGGTGTTAAAAGGATTTATTGCATTAAGCTCAGTAAAATATTTATACGGAACAACAGGCTCTAATTTAGATGTTTTAGCAAGACAACCAATTTGGCAGTATGGTTTGGACTATAAATGCGGGACAGGACATGGGGTAGGTTTTTACTTGAATGTTCATGAAGGACCACAAAGCATAAGGAATAATAATAATGTTATATTAGAAAAAGGCATGATTATTACGAATGAACCTGGAATATACCTTGAAGGTAAACACGGAATTAGAATTGAAAATATGTTGTTAGTAGTTGAAGACGAGAAAACAGAGTTTGGTCAATTTATGAAGTTTGAAGCAATCACGTATTGCCCTATTGATTTAGCCGGTATCAATAAAGATATGTTAACAGAGAGCGAAAAGCAATGGTTAAACAATTATCATCAAGAGGTATACACAAAGCTAGCTCCTTATTTAAATGAAGAAGAGAGAGTCTGGCTAAGGGAAGAAACTAGGGAAATTTAAATAGGTATTGCTGAATACAAGTTCGAATGTAGCACCAATATTAAAATAGAACCGCACTTAGACTAGTCACGGAGAACCGTACCATAAGTAATTGAGGTTTTTTATTTAATAATTTAGGCTAATACCGTTTTTCCTATAAAGATAAATATATATCATACCTATGAGGTCAATATTCTTCGATGTGAAGATATTGTCCTTTTTTATTATTTAATAAGAGGAACATTTTTTTCACAGCTCCGTTAAATCTTAATGTGGATAAATAAATAATAATAATTACCTCATCTTATTCAAATAAA
>NZ_JBALOZ010000082.1:0-5669 GCF_036965125.1 Bacillus sp. JJ1503 | reverse complement strand
AAAGATGAAGATTATTTATTCATGTTAGATATTACCATTGATAAAGACTATCCGATTATGGACAGATTTAATCGAGCGATCAATGCTTTAGAAAAAACATTACTGTCCTATACGCAATTTCCGAATGCACCGTTACGGGACGTATATATGAAACGACACACCTATTCATTACGCATGTTAACGTATTATTTTGCGCTTTATATGAAACGTGATTACGAAAGCATCATTGAAGCTTATCTGAACATTTACCCAGAAGCGCGTGAACATTGGCTAGAACCTTTATACTTCTTTAGCGATAAAATGAACAATGTTATGCCTTATAAACCGCGATGCCCTCACTGTAATGAGCGTATTGAGACAGAATATACATATGGCTCGGCAAAATTCTGTTCAGAAGAATGTAGGAGTGAAGCGTTGTGGTTATCTACGGAATTTGCCGTATTACAAGACATTGCAGGTATTACGCCTGATGAAATGAAAGCCGTACTTGGCATACAAAACTGGAGCTTAAATGATTTTGCGGTGAAAATCGATGAAATTCAAGAAATCATCGATAAAGGTATTGCCCCATCCCAAGCACTAATTTCTTCATTTAAAACAAAAGAAATCTTTGATCAATTGCATACGAATTTAATTTCAAAAGATGTATTTAGAGGTGGAACTGTAGAACGTTTTAGAGGGTTTATTTTTGAAGACCTACACGCTGCATCAGCATCCCTTCGCGGTACGAAAACGATTGTTAATAACAATAACGGTCCAATCGATTTCATTATGTTTAACGCGGACGGGACAAAAACTTTCGGACAAGCAAAAGCGGGCTATGAAAATGCGTGGTTTGACGCTTCTAAATATGATGGACAGTTATTTGTTATCCCAAAAAATAATCCAACATTAAAGGCTCGACTTGAAAAGACCGGAAAAACCGTTATAGAATCACCTATCAGCCTTGATACGACTACAAAAGTAGCTGAACTTATGCAACTTGAACGAAAAATTTATCAGACGGTTTTTAATACAACAGGTAAAAATGCACCGATCACTTCAACTGTCATTTCTACTGGCGGCGCTGCTTTTAAAACAGGCATTTATGGTGGTGTAGCGAGTGCAGGCTATTCATTTGGAGAAGCCACTGTTGAATTATTATATGGGGAAATCACCCTGCAAGAGGCCGGCGCACAAATCGCAAAGAGTGCATTAGTAGGGGGTGCGCAAAGTACAGCAATTGGCGGTGGCATGCATCTTGCGTCCGTTGCTCTACGCGCTGCAGCAAGTTCAAAAGCGGGGGTAATGGTATCTACTAAAGTTGCAGGAGCATTAGCAACAACAAAAGTTGGCGCATTAGCAGCAGGTACTGCTTCTACAGTATCGGGAGCATTAATGGGAACAACAGCTGGTACAGGTTTACTTGCGGCATCAGCTAGTATTGGGGCTGGAGTTACAGCAGCAAGCACTGCAATTACGGCAACGGCTGCTTCGTTAATGGGTGCTACATTAGCTGCTACAACTGTGGGTGCATTTATCGTTGCATCAGCTCCAATTATGGTTGTAACGACTCTAGCTGGTGCAACACTTTCATTAGGTAAGCGTTTATTACGTGGCTATTAATAAGTAAATAAAGCGTAGCAATCCAATTGGTGCTACGCTTTTGATGATTATGTCTGTTTATCATTCAAGTCCGGCTTTCTACGCCTTATCTGGCTTTAAAATAAAGTTAAGATGAAATAAGACTTTAAGAAAATTTAAATTGCCAATTTAATAAAGTTCCAAAAATATTCTTATCAATCTTATGATATTTCTTTATTGAGGGAAGGATGAATTTCAATGGTTATAGGAATAGTTGTTTTAGGGATTATTCTACTAATAATAGGAATATTAACACCTATTGCTTCGGGATCGACTTTATTGATTTCAGTAATTTTATTCGTTATGGCAATCGTACTCTTAAATAAAAAGAAAAAGAGTATCAAGCACTGATTATTTATATTTTTATAAAACTTCTTTAATTAAAAGGAAGATTTAACCTAAATAATACAACATGGAGATCTTCAACAAACGGGCGCTTTTCTGAAACAAGGAAAGCGTCTTTCTTCATGAAAAGGGCCATTATATGGAATAAGGACAGTTAATATCCAAGATGTCCAGTGCAAAAAATCCGAACTGCTGAGTAGGCAGTCCGGATTTTTCTGTTACCATTTAGTTTAGATTGATTTTTACAGTTTCTAGGTGGATCTCATTGTTTCCAATTTTATAAGTTGGTTCTACTAGTAAGAATCTTGTTGGATTTTCTCGGTTTATTTCAAAAATCACTTTTGAATCAGAAATTGTATGGAGTGAAGACTTCTTGCCTTTGTCGTCAACAATATTAAAAGATAATTGTTCTCCTTCTATACCGGCTGTATTTAATAATTCATATGATAAGAGGGCGTTGGTTTGTCCGATTTTTAATTCTTTAATTTCTAGACTATACTCGTTATTGAGTGAGGATGTAGTTTGAACAATCTTCAATTCTTTCGATGGTAATTTATGAACTGGAAGATTGAATGCCCATTCTCCTTGAACACCTGCAATATGAGTAAATGTAATTGGTAGAGTAAGGGAATCGGCTGATTCAGTTTTTGGATTTTCTAAAATCATTGCACCACTATAGCCATCACCGTCCTTTATTATAGCTCCCATAGTGCCACCCCACCATGTAGTTTCATCTGTTCGGTCAAACATTTCATACGCATAACCAGATTCGGGAGCTTTTTCGCCGCCAATAGTCTCAGCTAGATTTTCTCCTGTTACTTTAAATGTTAGCCCAACATATTGACCATCATAAAAAATCGATGTAATACCCATTTTTACTCCATTATCTTCAACTAATTCATTTAATTCTGTGATGAGTTTCTCGGAAGCTAGCTCTTGACCAATTGGCATTTGATATTTTTCATAAAGACCCCCGATAATCGGAACTTGAGCTAAAACGTTTGAAACGGGTGAAAAGACGAATCCTGATACGAGTAATAGTGAAGCTGCAATAGAAGAAAAAAAGGATCCACGTTTTAAAATAGTTGTGCGCTTTTTGTTATTACGATATTTTTCACCTTGCTTAATCCCTTGATCGATTGCCATCATAATCTCTTCTGTCGGAACTTCAATATCCTTTATATAGGAGTTAAGTAAGTCTTTTCGCATAATAATCATCTCCTAACGTTTTTCTTAGTTTCAACTTGGCTCTTCGTAAATACGTTTTAATGGTTGGTTGTGGTTTACCGAGTACGGTAGCAATTGTACGAATCGGTAAATCATAATAATAAAACAGAGTAAGGACATTCCGATAATCATTGTCCAGCGAGGAAAGTGCCTCCGATAAATCAATTGAAGGATCCTCGACTTTATTCAATTCTAAAAGGCCCACAATCGTTTCTTCAGGCAGTTGAATCACTTTCTTTTTTTGTTCAAGTTCTTTATAAGCTGTCCGAATTAATATCTTCACAAGCCATGTACTAAAATAGACAGGTGATTTAAGCTGGTGTATCGAAATATAGGCTTTATAGGTAGCTTCTTGTAGTACGTCGAGTGCATCTTCTTTATGACGCATGTGGAGATAAGCGATTTTATATAATTTTTTACTCTCGATCTTGAGTAATTGTTCAAATGCAAGTTTATCACCAGCAATGGCTAGCTCGACTAATTCAGTAGAATACGACATGTAGCAACCTCCTTTCACATATTAGAGGCATAAACACTAGCAAAAAGTTTCAAATATAATATATTCAAAAAGTTTTATTTAATAATTGTATTATATTACAGGATGGTTGGTATTTTAGATATGAGAATTTGATAATAGAAATTACAGTTTTTATTATCTAACGGTGGCAATAGCACAATAACTAATGAACTATTTTGCGGCTTATTGTTTTTTTCATTATTCAACAATCGGGCGCAATTCTTGAAGAAGAATTGTGCCTTTTTCAGTAATGGGCCAGTTTGCGGAATAACGATCTCGAAATTAACCGGATATTTATGTAAAAATGGCGATTGAAGCAAAATCACGGTTGGACATTTGTCACTAAGGAAGGTAATAAATGGAGTACAATAAAAATCTGAGACAGTATGTAGGGCATAGACCAATTATTTTACCTGATTCTGTTGTTATATTTTAAATGAGTAAAGAGAAGTGTTATTGCAAAAAAAGAAACGGTAGATATTGGGATTACCAGGTGGTTTATATGTTGTATTAACTTGTTCCTTTATTTCACTGTTCCTTCACGTAGCCATAAGGATCTGAACTCATTTCATTGATTCATATTTTCCATATCAAGAGATATGAAATCCCGCGAATAAGCGAGTAAATTCTCCTTAGAAAAAATAATTGAGTAAGATGTTAGTTATTTTTTTAAAAATAATTCTAATAATTCGAGTTATACAATTTTCATGGTGTATAATGGGTATATATTCCATTTGTTGAAGGTGAAAAGATGAGTATTAATTTTAAAGAGATTATCTCTTCAAAAGAAGAGTTTGAGGAATTCCGTTCATTTATTGGACAACCTAGTCAAAGAGCTGCTAATAAAGTAATTTCATTTATTGACCAGCATTGCAGAAACTTTATTTCCATGTCACCATTTTTGTCATTGGCAACATCTAATTCAGAAGGGAAATGTGATGTTTCTCCAAGAGGAGATTTTCCAGGGTTTGTTTCTGTTCTTGATGAACACCATCTTTTTATTCCAGAACGTCCAGGGAACAGAAGAATGGACTCCGCAGAAAACATTATTACTAATCCAAATATCGGGCTGATATTTTTTATACCTGGATTAGGAGAAACATTAAGAATCAATGGAAAAGCCTATATTTCTCGTGACCCGGAACTTCTTGAAAAGAGCATTGTAAATGGTCGATCCCCTCTATTTGGAATTTTAGTAGAGGTAGAGGAGTGCTTTGCACATTGTGCTAAAGCTTTCATTCGATCAAATATGTGGAACCCAGAATCGTGGTTAGCAAAAGAGAATCTTCCATCGGTTCCTCAAATGTTGGTGGCTCACTCAAAAATACCCAATGTTTCTGCTGATCAAGTAGCAAAGGAGTTACAAGAAGGCTATAAAAGCCGGCTTTATTAATATGGAATAGCGCCTAAAACTTTTAATCATACGTTTCAGTAGCCACAATATTGACTGATAATTTCCCAACAGTTGTAAGCGATTATCATGAAAATCAAGCACTAATTTAATAAAAGAAAATATAACCGTCTCATTTTTATTAATAGTATGCTCTTTCCTGCTTTCAACCAGAAATATCTGGCTGACCTTATATTACGAACGGGTGCTTTATTTGAAGATCGTTGAGCTGCTTAGACGGCTCTTTTTTCTTGTTCAACTAAAGAAGCAGTTTAGTTTAAGATGGTTATATAAGAATGAGAAATGTAAGGGGTGTTTTTATTGAAAAGGCATACCAAGACTGGAAAAATCTTATTTTATTTAGGAGTATGGCTAATGGCAGCTGGATTTGCTTTTAATCAGACATTTGGAATTGCGGATACTCCTCAACCATATGCAACATTTTCTATACCCTTAATTGTTATCGGAATTATATTAGGGGTGGTATCAAACTTTTATAAGAAAAGTAAAGAGAGTAACTAGTGATTTCGAAGGCTTTTCTTATTGTGCTAAACCAGCTAATAGTTT
>NZ_JBALOZ010000081.1:8894-9334 GCF_036965125.1 Bacillus sp. JJ1503 | reverse complement strand
CATTAATATGGATTTCGTGACGATAACTGATCAAGTCCCCCAAATAGGCGAAACACTATTAGGAAATCGATTTCAAACAAATCCTGGGGGGAAAGGCGCAAACCAAGCAGTTGCAGCAGCCCGATTAGGGGCAGATGTGCACATGATTGGATGTGTCGGGAATGATTCATTTGGGAAAGAGCTTATTCAACATCTATCTGACCAAGGTGTTGATGTAAGCAATGTGGAACCGGTTACAGGTTCAACGGGAACGGCTACGATTATTGTATCTAATCAAGATAATAGTATTATTGTCGTTCCGGCAGCTAACGAACATGTGACAGCAGCGTTCGTTGAATCAAAAAGAGATACAATTGCATCCAGTGATATTCTCATTCTACAGCTTGAGATTCCACTAGAAGGGGTAGAAAAAGCGGTGGAAATTGCAAAAGAAAATGGGG
>NZ_JBALOZ010000081.1:0-8756 GCF_036965125.1 Bacillus sp. JJ1503 | reverse complement strand
TCAAGGTGGAAAAGAAGTAAATATACCAGCATTCAGAGTAAATGTTGTAGATACAACTGGTGCTGGGGATTCGTTTAACGGCGGATTTGCAGTCGCTCTAAGCAAAGGTCTTACTATGGATGCTGCATGTAAATATGGCAATGCAGTTGCTGCGTTATCTACGACAAAGCTAGGCGCGCAAACGGGTATGCCAACGGAAAACGAGGTTAAGAATTTCATAAAAAATAACGGGTAAGCATTAAATTGAGAAAATAGTATATTTGGAATTTTGAAGTGATTTTTTTAACATTAAAAAACTTTAGCGAGGTGAAAAAATTGAATATTCTTTGGGGTTTAATCGGGTGTTCAATCATATTTTTTATTGCTTATTTAGTTTCTGAAAACAGGAAGGCGATTAATTTTCGTACTATTGGTTTAGGATTTCTTTTACAGCTTGTCTTTGGTTTTATTGTTCTGAAATCAAAATTAGGACAAGAAGCATTGCAAGCAGTTTCTGCTGGTGTCAATAAGGTCATCCATTATGGAGATGTTGGTGTAGCGTTCGTATTCGGCAGTCTTGCAGACAAGGCGGGTCCGGCAGGTTCGATTTTTGCGGTTAGAGTATTAGCAATCATTATCTTTTTATCAGCTTTAATTTCTCTTTTATATCACTTAGGAATTATGCAAATTTTTGTACGAATTATCGGCGGATTTATCTCAAGACTCTTAAAAGTTAGCAAGACAGAGTCAATGTCTGCAACAGCAAATATTTTCGTTGGGATGTCAGAAGCACCTCTTGTCATTAAGCCATATCTGCCATATATGACTAAATCGCAAATTTTTGCTGTCATGGTTGGAGGATTGGCATCTGTTTCCGGTGCTGTCATGATTGGACTAGCTGCGATGGGTGTGTCCATTGAATATTTAATAGCTGCAAGCTTCATGTCCGCACCAGCAGGACTTGTCATGGCTAAATTATTAATGCCGGAAACAGAAACGGACACGGAGATTGATTTAAAGACATTAGCAAACAATGGTGAAAATCCGAAGAAAAGAAATATTCTAGAAGTCATTACTGATGGTGCATTNNAAATAGCGTTTGGCGTTGCCGTCATGCTTATGGCTATTCTTGGCTTAGTTGCTTTCACAAATGGTATCCTTGGCGGAATCGGAGGTCTGTTCGGATTTGAAGGTTTATCTTTAGAAATGATCTTCGGTTATCTATTTGCACCGATTGCTTTTATTATTGGAATTCCTTGGAGTGAAGCAGTGATGGCAGGGAACTTAATTGGTCAAAAATTAGTATTCAATGAATTTGTTGCCTTTTCTTCATTCGCTGGGCAAACAGCTGAATTTTCACAAAAAGCCCAAGCCGTTATCACGTTTACTTTATGCGGATTTGCAAACTTAGGCTCTATTGGAATATTAGTTGGAGCATTATCATCCATGGCGCCAAATCAAAAAGCTGTTATTCAGAAATTAGCTTTTCGTGCGTTAATTGCCGCTTCATTGGCCAATCTAATGAGTGGTGCAATTGCTGGGATTTATTTCTAAAAAAAGTGAGGAGTGATCAGTGTGAAAAAGGTTATTATCGATGTAGATACTGGGGTAGATGATGCACTCGCCATTTTGTATGCGACACAGAGCGAACAGCTTGATGTTTTAGGAATTACAACGGTTTGCGGCAATGTTCCGCTTGAGCAAGTAAATATTAATACACACAGAATGTTGAAATTGCTCGGCATGGAAAACAAAATCAATGTATATAAAGGTGCTTCTCGCCCTCTTCTTAGAGAACCTTATCATGAATTTAGAGTTCATGGAGAAGATGGAATCGGCGGGGCGCTCGATCATATCGATGCGGGTGTACAAGAGAATAGTATCTTTGCTGCTGATTTCATCATCGAGCAGGCGGAAAAATATAAGGGAGAACTGACTCTCATCATGGTTGCTCCATTGACAAACCTCGCTCTAGCGCTTCGTAAAGAACCAAGAGTGGCCCAATGGGTGCAAGATGTTGTGATTATGGGGGGAATCGTGCAATCTTCCGGCAGAGGAAATACATTGCCGACTTCTGAGTTTAATATTTTTGGGGATCCAGAGTCAGCGAAAATTGTCTTCCATTCAGGCATGGACATTACTTTAGTTAGTTTAGATGTGACTAGAAAAGTGATGCTTTCTGAAGAACATATTAATCAATTAAAAGGGACCAAATACTATGAGTTTGTCAAAAATAGTACAGGCGTTTACAGGGAATTTTCTTTAGGCCTATACGGCGTCAATGCTTGTGCTTTACATGATCCACTAGCCGTTGCTGTGGCTTTAGACAAAAGTCTTGTGAAGACAGAGAAATATTATGTTGACGTAGAGACAAAAAGTGACTTGAGCTATGGACAGACAATCTGTGACTTTAGAAATTTATTGAAAAAAGAACCGAATGTAAACATTTGTGTAGATGTAGATCACGAAAGATTTCTTGAACGTTTTATCGAATATTTGAAAAAATAGATAAAGTGATACTTCAATCAGTGGGGGGCTGGCGCATAGGATATGCTAGTTCAGACGTTGTTACAAGAAGTCGCGATTTATTCTCCCTCATCGACCACTGATTGTTAGTTGAACTAATCGGGCATTTACGGGCAGTAAGACTCCCACTTATACTTCATCGATTCCTCTTAGTCATGAAGTGGGAGTCTTTCTGCCCGTTAATCTGCGATAAAATTTTAATTGCCCACCTTTTTTAGGTGGGTATTCGTTATTTTTACAACTTAAGGAGAGGTATACGTGCTTAAAACATATAAATATTCACTTCTTGTTTTTCTTGGGGCATGCAGCTATGGAGTGATTGCATCTATTATAAAACTTGCCTATCATGATGGCTTTACGGTTGGGGAAGTTATTACCAGCCAATATTTTTTTGGCTGGTTAATGCTGCTGGTGTTAAGCCTTCTTTTTTCTAAAAAACGTATTTCATTAAAAAAAGCACTAATTTTAATCCTTGCAGGAACTTCTTCAAGCTTTACTGGTATGTTTTATGGAATATCGCTAAAGACCATTCCAGCTTCCATAGCAATTGTACTGTTATTCCAATTTACTTGGATTGGTATATTAATAGAAAGCCTGGTTGATAAACGACTGCCAAGCAGAGAGAAAATTTTGTCTGTTGTGATTCTATTAATTGGCACTGTTATGGCTAGTGGTATAATAGGTAATAGTTTTTCCACCCTTGATATGAAGGGGATTATTTTTGGTTTATTGTCAGCTATTACATTTTCATTATTTATATTTAGTACTGGAAGAATTGAAGCCGATGTTCCCTTTCTAAATCGGGGGGCATTAATGACGACTGGCGCTTTAATTATATTGATGCTAACTTTCTCACCATCATTTATATATAATGGTTCCATGGCAGAGGGATTATGGAAGTATGGTATTTTATTAGGCTTACTAGGAGTAGTAATACCTATTAGTTTTTTTGCTATTGGTTCACCGAAAACAGGATCTGGATTGGCTACGATTCTAGGAGGTGCCGAACTTCCTACTGCCATCATTGCCTCCATTATTGTATTGAAAGAGTATGTGTCATTTCTTCAATGGGGCGGAGTATTGCTTATTCTTTTAGGAATATCCGTAACACCTATTAAACAATTAATAAAAAGTAAAGTTAAACTTCAATAACTTTGGAACAAAGAACCTGTCCAAAAAGTCACTTTTAAGGGAATTTGGTAAAAAAGGCGAACTGTGATAATCTGCGTTCGCCTTTTTATAGTTCACATGAAAAACACTATTATTACCCTTTAATTTCTACGGCTTTTGCTGTTTCTACTTTTCTATCAAACCCGCTCAAAAGTATTCCAATAACTGCCCCAGCAATAGCTGGTACAATCCATTCTAATCCAACTGAGTAGAATGGAAGAATCGCTCTGACCGATTCTAAAGATCCTAAGTCTAAGCCAAATGTTGTTAATCCTCCCATAAGTGCAAATACCCCTGTAAATAACACTGTGCTTCCGTATACTTTTCTTGAATTTTTAAAGAAGCGATTAAAGAATGTTAAAGTAATTAGCACGATTGTTAATGGATAAGCCGTGACTAGGAATGGTACTGAAAATTTAAGAATTTGATTTAAACCAAGATTTGAGAGTGTAAACCCAATAATTGTTAAAGCTAAGACAAGGGTTTTATAGCTAGCAGCCGGTATAACTTTCGAAAAATACTGTCCGCAAGCTGTTGTCAATCCAACACATGTTGTAAAACAAGCTAAAGTGAAAATTAAGCCTAATAAAGCTACACCGCCGGAACCTAATAAAAGGGTAGAGGCAGATGTTAAAATGTCTGTACCCGTTTCATAGGAAGAGGCATCTGTCATTTTTCCACCGATTAATCCAATGCTTACATATACAACGGATAGCAATCCTCCAGCGATGACTCCAGCCTTTAGTGTAAAGCTAGTTAATTGTTTTCTGTCCGTGATTCCTTTTTTCTTAATAGCACTAAGTATAACAATCCCGAATGCTAACGCAGCAAGGGCATCCATTGTGTTATATCCTTCAATAAAACCTTTAGAGAATGCGCTCGATTGATAAGCTTCACTTGGCGAACTAAGTGGTGCATCTAATTTCATAAAACCAATTGTACATAAGACCACCATTGCTAGAAGCAGTACTGGCGTGATAAAGCGTCCCATATATTTTTCCATTTTAGTAGGGTTCAAGCTGACTACATATACTAAGGCGAAGAACACTACTGAAAATAGGACGAGAACGACTGAGCTGTTCCATGATTCTTTTAAAAATGGTTTCACGCCCATTTCGTAGGCAACATTAGCGTTTCTTGGAATCGCTAGAAATGGTCCGATTGATAGATAGACAGCAACCATGAAAACTGTGCTAAATACTGGATGCACGCGATTTCCGATTGTAGTTGCTCCATCTTTTACTAGCGATACGGCAAAGAGAACTGCAAACGGCAAACCAACAGCCGTTAAAATAAAGCCGGCCATCGCAAACCAAAAAGATGTGCCAGATTCAGAACCAAGAACTGGAGGGAAAATTAAGTTTCCTGCACCAAAAAACATTGAAAATAGCATAAGGCCAATAAATAATGTGTCTAACTTTTTCATAAAAACCCACTCCTTTTTTATATTTGAATAACAAAAAACTCGTCCCTATAGTAGGGACGAGTTATCGCTCGCGTTACCACCCTTATTCCGTAAAAATAAATCAAAAAATTACGGCACTTAAGTCAACGTACAATTATACGTGATCCATGGTAACGGCGGAAACCCGTCAAAGCTTACTGACTTCAGCTTTGCATCTCGGAGATGACTTCGGACAAGTTCTGAACATCGGCTCTCACCAAATACCGATTCTCTGTAATTCAGGCTGCTTATCTTACTCTTTCTCGTCACTGAATTTATTATTAGAGTAAATTTAGCAAAGGCAAAATGATATGTCAATATAATTTTTTTATTTTTATAAATTAATTGAAATTGGATGATCACCTTATATTTGCTTAAGTCACATAGATATTGTCATACTAAAAAAGAAATTGGCATAGTTCCAAACATATACTTAATTCTTGAAAAGATCGGGGGCATCCAAATGTTAGACCATATCCAGCAGGTAATGCGTCAGCTTGAAGTTGATTATGATATAAAGGTCCTTTATGCATGCGAAGCAGGAAGTCGTGCCTGGGGGTTCCCATCTAAAGATAGTGACTACGATGTTCGTTTCATATATGTACACCGAATGGACTGGTATCTATCCATTGATCAACAGAGGGATACGATAGAAATTCCGAATCGGGATGCTGTTTCAATTCCGATTGATGATCAATTGGATTTAAGCGGCTGGGAGCTCACGAAGGCGTTGAGATTATTAAGGAAATCCAATCCGTCTCTTTTCGAATGGTTACACTCTAGTATTATTTATGATGAATTCTATTCAACCATCAAGCAGATACGGCTGATGGCACAGAATGTATTTTCACCTGTGAATGGGATAAATCATTATGTTAGGATGGCAAAAGGGAATTTCCGTGACTGTATTCAAGGGAATGCACGAAAAATTAAGAAATATATCAATGTATTAAGACCACTTCTAGCAGCCAAATGGATAGAAAAGTTTCAAACAATACCTCCAGTTAACTTTCATATTTTGTTTGAAACGCTTATTTCTCCAGGAGAAGTGAAAGAAGAAATTGTTAAAATTATTCAACACAAAATGGACGGAGAAGAGTGGGGCACAGACTTGAACATAGGCGTCCTCCATTCATTTATTCAAAAAGAAATTGAACGTCTCGAAGAATTTGGAAAAAGGAGACATTGCGGTGTTCCAAATCCAACTAATGAACTCAACCAGCTTTTCCGAGATACATTGAAAGAGGTCTGGGAATAATTTTGCCCAGATCTCCTCCAATTGAGAGCATTGCAAACTCCCTTATTGACTACTTAACTATCTCATCAACTTTTGAAGATGCTCCTTTACATACGGCCATTCGTCGTGCGTGATACTGTATATAACCGTATGTCGGGCAGTGCCATCTTGGCGAATCATATGATTGCGCAGGATCCCTTCTTTTTTGCCGCCAATTCGTTCAATGGCCTTTTGAGAACGGAAATTCTCATGATCTGTTTTCAGTTGAACGCGATGAAGACCAAGATTTTCAAAGCAGTATTCTAGCAGCAAATACTTACAATTTGTATTGATATTTGTACGCCAATACTTTGTATTCAGCCATGTGTAACCGATTTCTAATCGCTTATGTTTTAAATGTAAATCTAGAAATCTAGTGGAACCGATAATTTGCTTTGTTTTTTGATCGATAATGACAAATGGATATTCTGTTCCTTGCTCTTTATTGGTCAATGCATTTTGCACAAATTCAACCGAATCTGCTTTAGTTGCGATGTTCAGGGTCATATGCTTCCAAATTAATTCATCCTGTGAAGCTTCAAAAATACCATCTAAGTCATTTTGATCCAATTCCTTTAAGCAAACAACCTCATTTTCTAATATAATTTTTTCCATAAATAATCACTCCTTTCCTCCATTTAATTGAAATTTTGGTATGATGAAAATAACCAAAAAGAAAAATAATGACCATACCAAAAGGAGAAATAAAATGGAACTGCCAATATATTTAGTGCAAGGAAAGCCTATGTATATCCAAATCTATGAACAAATAAAAAATGCCATTCTAAAAAAAACAGTTCTTCCACATAGCAAGCTTCCTTCAAAACGGCAGCTTGCTACACAGCTTGATATAAGTGTTCATACAGTTCGTGAAGCGTATGAACAACTTTTGGCGGAAGGCTATATTATCAGTAGTGAGCGGTCAGGCTATTTTGTGTCTGCCATTGAACAAGAATGGCAACCGATCACAAAGAATATGCCTATTCAGGAATCTTCTGTATGTTTGAACCAAGAAGGATTAATTGATTTCAATTCTGGACATGTGGATTCAGTCCATTTTCCATTTCAGATTTGGAAAAGATTGATTCGAAAACATATGGAAGAAGGGAATTTAGTGAGTAGTCCGTGGCAGGGGGAATGGGCGTTGCGGACAGAAATTGCCAAATATGTAGGGCGTTCACGCGGTGTCCAATGTGAAGCAGACCAAGTATTCATTTATAGCGGAACACAAATGCAATTACAGGATATATGTCAGTTTTTCGGAATGGAAACACGTATTGGTATGGAGGAACCTGGATTTATACGGGCAAAGGCTGTATTTGCTAAGCTAGGACTGACAGTGACTCCTATTCAAGTAGATCACTTTGGGGTATCCATCCCTAATAAAAAATTAGATTTGGTATATACCACACCTGCCCACCAGTTTCCACTCGGAATGATCATGTCGCTCGAAAGGCGGGTCGGTTTATTAAAATGGGCCAATGAACATGAAAGTTTTATTATTGAAGATGACTATGACTCGGAATATCGCTACAAAGGGTTGCCGATTCCGGCTTTGGCACAAATTGATCAACTTCAGCATGTTATTTATTTTGGGTCATTTTCAAAATCTTTCATTCCTTCCATTCGAATGAGCTATATGATAATACCCAAATCTTTAGTTATTGCATTCGAAAAATTTAATGAACAGCAAAAATCAACTGTCTCCCGTATGGATCAGCTAGCAGTGGCAGATTTTATGAAAGAAGGCCACTTTCAACGGCATCTTGCCAAAATGCGTACGACTTATCGGAAAAGACTTCAAGTATTATTAGAATCCATTGAAACCTACTTGCCAAAGGAGTTTGAAATAATCGGGGAACATTCAGGTTTACATATTGTTCTTAAGCTGCTCCCTTACCTCACAGAACAATGCGCAATTCACCAGGCGGTAGAGAGAGGAGTCCGTACTTACCCGGCGTCCATATCATTTATAAAAAAACCGAAAACTCACATGGTGATCCTTGGATATGGGGGGCTTACAATAGAAGAAATTAAAGAAGGAATTCAAAGATTATCAGAGGCGTGGATATAGGGGAGGGGGGTTGTTCCTCCTTATTTTGAAATAAAGGAAACCTAATTTCGATGGACTGGACATTATTCTCTATGTTTGGTCCTTTTTCATTATCATTAATTTAATCGTTTTTCTAATCCATTCTTCTTACCACCCATTGTCACGGATTTTTCGCGTTGAAGGGTTCTAAGAAGGCTTTTAAACACCCTTCGTCACCGAATTTCCGCATTGAAAGGCTCTGAGGAGACATCTAAACTACCTTCGTCCCAGAAATTTCCTGTTGAAAGGCTCTAAGGAGACTTCTAAAA
>NZ_JBALOZ010000080.1:7027-7649 GCF_036965125.1 Bacillus sp. JJ1503 | reverse complement strand
CTTAACCTGATTGTAGAAAATTCGCCCCGCCCCTCTGCGACCTGGAAACATTTCCAGCTGATCGGTAATTCGGGCACCGGCTGAGTCTACTAAATATAGAAGCGGACAGCGAAGCTTTTCAGCTGTCTCTTGAATGCGGATAATTTTCTCTACGGTCCTTTTCCCCCAGGAACCGGCTTTGACGGTCGAGTCATTCGCCATTACACAAACAGTGCGCCCATGGATTTTGCCAATTCCAGTGACAACGCCGTCTGCCGGAAGATCGCCCGCAAGGATATTAGCAAACATCCCATCCTCTGACTGCAAACCGTTATCAAACAGCATATTCAGGCGCTCGCGGACAAAGAGTTTCCCTTTTTCCTGATTTTTTTCATGGTATTTTTCATGACCGCCCTGCAGGACATAATCTTTTTTTATTTGATATTCGGATTTTGCTTCGGTTTCGTTCATCTTACACCCTCCTTAATTTCTACCTTATAAAACTGCATCATTAGATCCAGTTAAAGTATCAATGCATTCCCTGAACTTCATGTTCTTCTTTCTTGGGGTATGATAGACGTTCATAAAACGCTTTATAGTTTGTGTTTTCATCTGTACCTTTGCAAAACAAGTGTTATAAACA
>NZ_JBALOZ010000080.1:0-6831 GCF_036965125.1 Bacillus sp. JJ1503 | reverse complement strand
ACTTCATAGTGAGCGTTTTTACCTGGACCCTTGCAAAACAAGTGTTATAAACACTTCATAGTGAGCGTTTTCACCTGGTCCCTTGAAAAACGAGCGTTATGAACACTTCATAGTGCGTGTTTTAACCTAGTCCCTTGAAAAACGAGCGCTATGAACTTCCCATAGTACGCACATTTCACCTGTAATCTAGCAAAACGCTCATCATATACACGAAGCTCTCTTATCGTCCAGCGTGATAGATATCCATCTGTCGACTTTTTAATTTTTTTCCAAGTGTACCTTCAATCAACAGGGCCGATTTTAAAAGTTGCTCAAGGTTGATCCCTGTTTCAATCCCCATTTCATGAAGCAAATACAGCAAATCCTCCGTAGCAACATTCCCTGACGCGCCTTTCGCATAAGGACATCCGCCCAATCCGCCAAGCGCACTATCAAAAATGGTTATGCCCATTTCAAGGGATTTTACTATGTTGGCAAGTGCCGTTCCTCTTGTATCATGGAAATGCATCGCAAGCTTTCCAGAATCGAAATGCGGCAAAAGCTCTTCCAAAAGGGCTTCCACCTGACTCGGTACACCAACCCCAATCGTTTCACCGAGCGAAAGCTCATCAATGCCCATTGAAAACAGTCGGTCCGCAACATCCCTAACCTTTGATGGGGCAACGGCTCCATCATACGGGCAGGCATTTACCGTAGACACATAGCCTCGGACAGATTTTCCAGCTTGTTTTGCTTCCTTAACTACTTCTTCAAGAATGGGGTATGTTTCTTCTATCGACTTATTGATATTGCTTTGATTATGTCCCTCACTTGCGGACATGAAGACGCTCACTTCATCGATACCTGCTTCTAGTGCACGTTCAAGCCCTTTAAGATTAGGAACGAGGACGGCATAAGTGACGCCCTGTTTTCTTTTAATGGTCTTAAGTACATCGTAGGCATCAGCCAGCTGAGGAATCCATTTAGGGTGAACAAATGAGCTAACCTCAATATAGGAAAGCCCCGTTTCTGAAAGCGAATTAATCCATGAGATCTTATCTTCCGTTGGAACAAGCCTTTTTTCATTCTGCAGTCCATCACGCGGCCCTACTTCTTTAATCGTGACTTTTTCTGGCAGTTTCAACATTTCACCCCCTCGATGCTTTTATGACCGTTCTTAAAGTCCACTCTAAATTCGCATAGCACCCCAGTGGACTTTAATCAATCATAATCAGCTTGTACCCTACTTGGTTTCTACAAGCAAATCAGAGTCGTTTACAAATTCCCCTTCCTGGGCATAGACCTTTGTCACAATACCATCTTCTTCAGCCGCAATCGGAATTTCCATTTTCATAGATTCGAGGATGACTACGTCCTGACCCGCCTTCACCACGTCACCTTCTTTAACTAATACCTTCCACACATTTCCTGCCATACTTGCTTCGATTTTCGCCATTTGTCATTTCTCCTCACTTAGTTGATGTAATGAACGGTAAATAATATTCGTTTACAAATTGGGTCGTTGTGTAACCTGATAGGAATTGCTCATGAGTTACAGTTTTAAGCAGCATCGGGATATTTGTCTTAATCCCAACAATTTTATAATTTTCGAGGGCCGTCTTCATTCGTGCAGCAGCCTCATCCCTTGTTTCACCCCATGCTATCAATTTAGCAATCATCGGATCATAAAAGGGTGTCACTTGAGAACCTGCTTCAATTGCACATTCATTCCGGATTCCTTCACCGTCCGGCAGCTGGAATTCGGTTATTTTTCCAGGCGATGGGAAAAAGGTGTTTGGATCTTCTGCATAGATCCTGACCTCTATGGCATGCCCCTTCCGTATTACCTCTTCACGGGTAAAAGAAAGCAGTTGACCCGCTGCCACTTTCAGCTGTTCCTCCACAAGATCGAGGCCGGTAATTTCTTCTGTAACCGGATGCTCAACTTGCAATCTTGTATTCATTTCAAGGAAATAATAATTTTGCTCTTTATCTACTAAAAACTCAATCGTCCCTGCGTTTGAATAGCCAATATGCTTTGCTGCTAAAACAGCTGCATCCAGCATTTTCAAGCGTGTATTTTCGCTAATAAAAGGGGACGGTGCTTCTTCAACTACCTTCTGATTGCGGCGTTGGATAGAGCATTCCCTCTCCCAAAGCGGTACAACATTTCCATACGTATCAGCCAGTATTTGAACTTCAATATGATGTGGCTCTGGAATATATTTTTCTAGAAACATAGCCCCGTTACCAAAAAAGGACTCTGCCCGCTTTTGATTACCGGAGAACGCTTTAACAAGCTCCTCCTCCGAATGGACGAGCTGCATTCCGATACCGCCACCGCCTGCAGATGCCTTCAGCATAAGAGGGTAACCAATTTTTTCAGCAGCCAATTTGGCTTCATCTTCGTCTGCAAGAGGGGTGTTAATGCCTTCAATGATCGGCACTCCCGCCTCCTTCATCATCTTGCGCGCTTCAATTTTGCTGCCCATTGAAGCAATAATTTCGGGTGCTGGGCCGATAAAAACAAGGCCTTCATTCTTGCATCTTGCTGCAAATGCCGCATTTTCCGACAAAAGTCCGTAGCCTGGATGAACGGCCTCTACTCCATTTTCTTTAGCAATCCGAATTATTTCGTCCACATTTAAATAACTCTGGTTTACTTGGGGCTTGCCCACACAATAGGCTTCATCTGCGTTTCGAACGAAAAGCGAATCAGCATCAGCCTCTGAATAAATGGCAACTGTTTTAATCCCAAGCTTTTGACAAGTACGAATCACCCGTAAAGCGATTTCGCCGCGGTTTGCGATCAATATTTTTGAAAACAAGAACATCACTCCTTTCGGTTGCTGGGTTAATCGTTTTTATTGATCTAACCATGCAGTAGGGACACTTACCCCTTGCACTTCGTCAAATGGTTAATTGATTAATAGACTGCTCACGAAGCTTGAACTTTTGGATTTTTCCGGAAGCAGTCATAGGGTAGGCATCCGTAAAATTGATATATTTAGGAATCTTGTGGCGTGCCACTTTGTTTTTAAAATATTCCTTGATTTCTTCAGCAGTTGCCGTTTCGCCATCCTTCAAAATCAGCCAAGCCATTACTTCTTCGCCGTATTTCTCATCAGGAATCCCGATTACTTGGGCGTCAAGCACCTTCGGATGGGTATAAAGATACTCTTCGATTTCCCGAGGATAGATGTTCTCCCCACCTCGGATGATCATATCCTTCAGGCGGCCTGTAACCCGGCAATAGCCATTTTCATCCATAACAGCTAAATCACCTGTATGAAGCCAGCCATCTTCATCAATGGCCTCCCTCGTTGCATCTTCATTCCTGTAATAGCCCTTCATCACATGGTAGCCCCTCGTGCAAAGCTCGCCTTGTTGATTAGCCGGCAGTTCGTTGGTCGTTCCAGGTTCCACAATTTTTACTTCTACATTCGGAAGAGCTCTGCCAATCGTTTCTACCCGCAGCTCGAACGGATCATCTGTCCGAGTCTGAGTTATGACAGGAGATGCTTCAGTTTGACCGTAGCAAATCGTAATTTCCGTCATATTCATTTTGTCCATAACAGCTTTCATCACTTCGACCGGGCAATTGGAACCAGCCATTACCCCAGTACGAAGCATGGAAAGGTCATATTTTGCAAAATTAGGATGATTGAGCTCAGCGATAAACATTGTCGGTACCCCGTGAAGTGCTGTGCATTTTTCTTGTTCAACAGTTCGCAACACCGTTTCAGGGTCGAATTCTTGAACTGGTACCATCGTTGCCCCAACACTGACACAGGCTAGCGTCCCGATGACACAACCGAAACAATGGAAAAATGGAACAGGAATACAGAGTCGATCCTGGTTCGTTAACTCCATGCACTTCGCAATGTTATAACCATTATTTGTCAAGTTACTATGGGTCAGCATGACTCCTTTTGGAAAACCCGTGGTGCCGGATGTGTATTGCATATTAATAACATCATCTGGCTCCAAAGTGGCCATTCTCTCCTTTAATTCTTCATCTGTAACTTGACTAGCTAAGTCAATGATATCGGACCAGTTGTAGGCTCCATCGTACTTCTTTTCACCAAGAATAATCACGTTCTTCAATAATGGCAGTCTTTTCGACTCAAGCTTTCCAGGTTCAGATGTTTTCAGTTCTGGACACAGCTCATAAATGGTGTCGATATAAGAATTCCCTCTGTAATCTTCAATTAAAAAGAGTGTAGTACTGTCTGATTGTTTTAATAGATATTCAAGTTCTGAGGAGCGGTAGTTCGTGTTGACCGTGACTAATACAGCACCCATCTTTCCTGTGCCAAATTGCAGGCTTACCCATTCCGGGACATTTGTCGACCAAACAGCAACGTTTTCTCCCTTTTGAATACCAAGTGCCATTAAGCCCTTTGCTACCTGCTCACATACAGCATTGAATTCATAGTATGAGTAGCGGAGGCCCCGATCAGGATATACAAGGGCATCATGGTCTGGCATTTCCTTAGCTCGGTCTGATAAAAGCTGCCCTACACTTTTTCGGATCAATTCGGTCATTTTATTTCCTCCTGCCTATTAACATCCTAAATGGCGTGCAATGACCAAACGCTGGATTTCGGACGTGCCTTCCCCGATTTCCATTAATTTGATGTCGCGCAAATGGCGTTCAACATCATATTCTTTCATATAGCCATAGCCGCCATGAATCTGGATTGCCTGGTTGCAGACGCGGAAACCAGCTTCTGATGCGTAAAGCTTAGCAAAGGCGGATTCCTTTCCAAATGGTTTACCTTGATCCTTTAGCCATGCTGATTTGTAAACCATATTACGGGCCAATTCAATCTCCATCGCCATATCCGCCAATTTAAACTGGATCGCCTGGAAGTTAGAAATGGATTTCCCGAACTGCTGCCTTTCTTTTGAATATTGAAGGGCTTTCTCATAGGCAGCCTGCGCAATACCGACAGAAAGGGCTGCGATCGAAATCCTTCCTCCATCTAACGTATATAAAAATTGGCTGAAGCCCTTTTTCTCATCGCCAAGCAAGTTCTCCCTCGGAACTCGCACATTTTCAAGAACAATTTCACATGTATTGGAACCGCGGACACCCATTTTGTCATAATTACAGGAAATCCTTACGCCCGGTGCATCAGTTGGAACAATAATCGCAGAGACAATATTGCGGCCATTGTCTTTTTTACCCGTGACAGCGGTTACAATAACTTGCCTAGAGTAGCCAGCATTCGTAATCCAGCATTTTTCTCCATTAATGACCCACTCGTCACCATCAAGCACGGCTTTTGTTCTTGTTCCGCCTGCATCGGATCCAGCATTCGGTTCCGTCAAACCAAAGGCACCCATCGTTTCACCTTTCGCCATCGGCACAAGCCATTCCTGCTTTTGTTCCTCAGTTCCGAAATAATATATTGGGCTTGCCCCGAGGCTAGTGTTTGCTGCATAGCTTAATCCAGTGCCGCCGCATGCTCTCCCAATTTCCTCCACTGCAATGATATAAGAGGTTGTATCCCCGCCAGCACCGCCATACTTTTCAGGAAAAGGAATGCCCAGTAAACCAAGCTCTCCCAGCTTTTTAAAAATTTCATAGCGCATTTGTGAAGTTTCATCCACTTCTTTTGCGTAAGGCTTTATTTCTTTATCTGCAAAATCCCTTACCATTTCCTTAAGCATTTGCTGTTCATTCGTTAATTCGAAATTCACGTTTTTTCCTCCTCTTTTTAATGACCGACCAGTTGGTCTGTATAGAGTATAGGTAATGCTTCGAATTGGGATCATGTTGTGCGGGTCTTTGTTATGGCTGTTCCAATTGAAAATACCGACTAGTCGGTCTGTCCTTTGTTTTTTAATAGCCAGCTAGAATGATATAGGCTGACTTTTGAGTAAATATGTTTTGACTGCATCATCCTTCATGCCCTTTTCCGTTAAAAGTGAATGAAGAATCAAGTCATTAAATACAAGTGCAATCTCATCTATCGATAGTGGACCTTCTTTACTAAACCATTTGTATGTCCAGTTGATCATACCAATGATCGACATCGTAGAGATTTCAGCCGGTACTTCTGAGCGGAAATCGCCACTTGTCTGCCCTTCTTTTATTACCTGTACGATTAATTTCCGGTACTCATCACGCTTTTCATTAATTTTCTGATAAAAATCTCCAACTAAATAGGTGCTTTCCTGGTAAAAAACAGTAATATGAGGTTTGTATAAATCAAATACTTTTGTAAAAGACTGAATGATGGCGCATAAACGAGAAACAGGTGTATCAAAATTATCATATGCTTCTCTGGCTTTATCGAGAACATAGGAGATAAATATATCGTGGATGTGATAAAGCAATTCATCTTTCGATTTAAAATTGTGGTAAAACCCTCCCTTAGACGTCCCGCACTCATCAACAATTTGGCCAACCGTCACTCCATGGTAGCCATGCTTTTCAAACAAAACGAGTGCAGTCTCAACAATCCTTTCCTTGAGTGGCAGCTTCTTCATATACATCATCCTTTGAAAAAATAGTAACATAGCAGATTAGAAGTATCAATTGAAATTTCAGAAAAGATGATAATATTCAGAAAAGAGTAACATGGAGTCGGACAATTAAAGTCGCTGCAAAGGTGGATTATTTTTTTGGTTATATGACAGAATGGCTACGATAATTCCATTTTATAGAATTTAAGAGCACTTTTTCCTTATAGACATTATGCAGCCTGTTCCTAGATTTACATTGATTGAAAACAACTCTAAATATTTTTTAAAAATAAGGAAAAAATAAACTTGTCATGTTTTAAAAAGAAATTTTCATTAGTAAATTGCCACTATTTTTAGAAATAGCCTTGAAAGGCG
>NZ_JBALOZ010000079.1:0-13576 GCF_036965125.1 Bacillus sp. JJ1503 | reverse complement strand
GTATGTATGTTCTAGCGCTTTAATTGTACACTTTCCCTCGCTGGATTCTAAATAAAGGATGTCATCATAGGCTAATAAAATAAATTTTTCATCAACATTGACCGCTATTTTTCCATTACGGGTATTTTTCAATGAGGGGTAGGCAGGAATATCCTGATTGCCGATTTTTTGCATTTTTTTAATTTTATCTAACGTTTTTTGAATACGATTTTCTTCATAGGGCTTTAAAATATAATCGACTGCATTTAATTCAAAGGCCTGCAGTGCATACTCATCGTATGCAGTTGCGAAAACTATTGCTGGTGTTATATCTAAAGTTTCTAATTGTTTTGCTAAGCTTAATCCGTTATCTTCGGCTAGTTCAATATCAAGGAAAACAAGATCAGGCTTAAGTTCAGAAATATCAGCAACCGCATCTTCTAGACAATCACTTTCACCTAAGATTTCAACTTGTTTGCTGCGAATAAGCAAGTATTTGATTTCATCTCTAGCTAATGGCTCGTCATCCACTATATAAGCTCTTAACATCTCTTTCAAAAACTCCTTTACTGTCGAGCGGAATGGAAATCGTGATCGTTGATCCACTATCCACTTGACTTTTTATTGTTAAGCTCGCTTGCCCGTTATAGATCCCTTTAAGACGTTCGCTAATATTAAAGAGGGCTGTTCCATTTCCTTTTTTCGAATTCACAATTTGCTTGCCAAGCACTTTTATCCTATCTTTAGGGATGCCATCTCCATTATCTGCAACAATAATTTTCAATTGATTATTCTTATGAAAAATCCGAATAGTAATTTTTCCTTCGGTTTTGCTTCGCGGAAATCCATAATGAATGGCATTTTCGACTAAAGGTTGTAAGGTAAATGGTGGAATATATACTTCTTCGAGTCCTGGATCAATTTGAAATGCAATGCAATACTTATTTGGAAAACGGGTTTGTTCTAATGAGATATAGGCCCGTACATTCTCTAATTCCTTCTCTAAAGGAATAAGCATCTGCCTTGCTCCTTGAAGATTGCCGCGGAAAAATGAGCTTAAGTCTAAAAGTAATTGACGGGCTTTATTTACATCTTTACGGCATAGTACTGAGATTGTATTGATGCTATTAAATAAAAAGTGCGGATGAATTTGTGCTTGCAGTGCTTTTATTTCTGCATCCTTCAACAATTTCGCCTGGTGTTCAGCCTCGGCAAGTTCTAGTTGTGTAGAGAACAGATTAGCAAGGCCTTCTGCTAATTGCTCCTGCACTTTATCCAGATATTCTGGCTGATTATAGTACATTTTTAATGTACCAACAATTTTGTTTTTGACTTTTAACGGTAGGACAATTGCCGCTTCTAATGGGCAATTCCGATGATAACAAAAAATATCTTCCTTTGTTTTGACAATGGCAATCTTACCGCTTTCAAGCACTTTTTTAGTCAACCCGGTCGCAAGTTTTTCATTAGGAATATGATGATCTGAAGCGATCCCAACATGAGCCAAAACTTGATGGTCATTTGTAACAGCGACCGCATCGGCGTTTGTCAGCTTCAGCATGATTTCCGAAATTTCTTTACATGAATGTGTATTTAAGCCTTGGCGAAAAAAAGGCAGAGTTCGATCGGCAATTTTGAAGGCAAGATTCGTTTGGTTCGCACGAGCACGTACTTCTTCATGCATGATAGATTGAATAATGAACATGAACAATAATGTTCCGAACCCATTAACAAAAATCATTGGAAAGCCAATAACTTGTACGAGAGCCCATGCAAGTTCAAACGGTTTGGCAGCCACGAGAATGATCAGCATCTGTAACGCTTCCAACGTCATACCTATCATAACCGCATACGCAGCCGTGATCTTTTTCCCTTTCAGTTTTCGTCTTCTGCCAAAATATCCAGCAATTAACCCAGCAATAAGAGTAGAAATTGAACAAGAAAATGCCGTAAAGCCGCCGAGTGTATATCGATGAACTGCTGCGATTAGGCCAGCACCTACTCCCACCATTGGACCGCCGAGCAAGCCTCCTATGACGACCCCCATTACTCTCGTATTCGCTATAGCACTTTCTGAGTCAATAAAAGAAAGCCACCCTGCTTTATTTATTGAACTTTGATGAATTTCAATACCTGTATAATTACTAATTATTCCAAAAGCGCCAAAAAGTAAAATGAGCATGATTTTCTCATTTTTATTGTGTTCCTTTAAGACGATTTGGCGAAATGATCTCATTTGTGAGAGTAAAAAAGCAACAATAACAATGATCCCGACTTTTTCAAGCATTAATGGCACTAAATTGAACATTGTCACCCGTCCCTTGGATACGTATGATTGGTTAAATTTTATTCTACCAAATGTTGAGGAAATTTTCTGCAAAAATGAAATTGTTTGCCAATTCATTTAGATAAGCTCTTAAAAAGGATTATGGCACGTTAAGTATAAACTAGGAGAATAGGAATATTTTTAAAGTTGAAAGGATATTATCCAAACGAATGCGAGTATTGTTAGCAATATTATGATGCATACCCAAGGGGTTGTGTACAAGGGATACTAAAAAAGCAAGGAGTGAGGAAGTTGAGAGGTTTAATTCATAATAAGAAGCGGGAAATGACGGAGGAAAGTGCTTATCATTTTTTAAAAATGGGTAAGGTCGCACATGTGGCGACAGTGGGGGAGGATGGGTTTCCATATGTAATCCCATTTGTCTATGTTTATGAGGACGGAAACAAACTATACCTACATATAGGAAATTTGTGGGAGAGTCATTTTTGGACAAATATCAAAAAAAATCCGCAAATTTGTATCGAGGTTAGCGAGATGGGGGATGTTCATCCAGGTAAAAAATTTGCGTGCCAATCTGCACTCGTCTACACAAGCGTAGTTTTATTTGGAATCATTAAGCATATTGAAGATGACAAGCAGAAAGAATGGTTCTATGATCGGTTAATGGAAAAGTATGGGGATCCAGAATGGACTTTTGAAAAAGGATACCCAGCCCTTTCGAAAACGGAGTTATTTGAAGTACAAATTGATAAGATTACTGGTAAATTAAGTGAAGGATTAAATCATTAACGAGTGCGCTTGATCCCAAATGCGGAAATTCTTTAGTACGCATGGGGTCAGGCGACTTTTTTGGGAAAATTTAAAGTCTGAACTGGTGATAGGCCTTTTTGTTTTATTTGGCGGACTGAGAATCCTTTATTCAATATAATCCACACTTTTGATAAATGAAAAGGACAGAGATTCCGTTATTAATGATAAACATGAGAAATTTGCTTACTTTTCTAGGGATAGCGGAACTAGAGTCCGTTACCTCTAAAAAAACAACCTTTTTCGGTAAATAACGGTACCAGTGTCCTCTCTTGAAAGTTCAGGTCTAATTTTTCAGTTTCCAAGATCCATTTCCAGTAAAAACCTCCAACATGGCCCGTTGTAAAAATCTTTACTATCTTCCTAGTAAAAGGAACAACGCAATTTGGAGTAAAATAACTATAATAATAATAATATTTTAAAACCAAGAATCACCAGAAATCTAGAGGTTTCCCACTTTTTATCTGAACAATCCGAATAATGTTAATAAAAATAATAGTATTGTAATATATCGAATAAAACCATATAATACTTTTCATAGAAAGACAAATGTCCTTTTGAAATGGAATTTCGAGGAAATGTATTATGCAATATTCATATTATCGTAATTATTACACCTAGGGAGGAACATCTATGAAAAGCTTACTAAAAAAGTGGAATCAACTAAGCTTAGTTAAACAAATAATCATAGGTTTGATTATCGGTATTATCTTAGCTTTAACGATCCCAGAAGCAGCAAAACCGATTGCCATTTTTGGCACATTGTTTGTAGGTGCGTTAAAGGCTATTGCACCTGTATTAGTACTCTTTTTGGGTATATCAGCTATTGCGCAACACAAAAGTGGTCAGCAAACGAATATGAAATCCGTTATCATTCTTTATCTCTTAGGAACATTTTTAGCTGGCTTAATTGCAGTAATTGCTAGTTTTATATTCCCTGTAAGCTTAACGCTTGTAAAGGGTGCTGAGGACGTGGCGCCTCCTAGCGGTGTTGTTGAGGTTCTAACTACATTGCTTATGAACATTGTTGATAACCCAGTGAAGGCGATTTTTAATGCGAACTATATTGGTATTTTAGCTTGGGCAATACTACTTGGTTTGGCTTTAAAAAATGCCGCCGATTCGACAAAAACAATGATTGCTAATTTTTCAGATGCTATTACCAAAATGGTTACATGGGTTATTAAGTGTGCACCATTAGGAATTATGGGTCTAGTATTTGAGTCCATTACGACAAGTGGAATTGATGCTTTACTTAGCTATGGGAAGTTACTTGCTATTTTACTAGGTTGTATGTTTTTTGTAGCGTTGGTTGTCAATCCACTCATCGTGTTTGTGTATATAAAACAAAATCCTTTCCCGCTTGTTTTTAAGTGCCTAAAGGAAAGTGGTATTACTGCATTCTTTACACGAAGCTCAGCTGCAAATATTCCTGTAAATTTGAGATTATGTGAAAATCTTGGTTTGAATAAGGATAGTTATTCAGTATCGATTCCATTAGGGGCAACGATCAATATGGCTGGTGCTGCCGTGACGATTTCTGTTTTGACCCTTGCAGCGGTTCATACACTTGGGATTCAAGTCGATATTCCTACAGCCATTATCCTGAGTGTGGTGTCTGCTATATGTGCTTGTGGTGCTTCAGGAGTTGCAGGCGGATCTTTATTACTGATTCCTTTAGCGTGCAGCTTATTTGGAATCCCTGCTGATGTGGCTATGCAAGTAGTTGGAGTAGGCTTTATCATCGGTGTTATTCAAGACTCTGTTGAAACAGCTATTAATTCATCTACAGATGTTATCTTTACAGCAGCCGCTGAATATAAAGAGTGGCGTAAAGAGGGGAAAACAATAGAGATTAAAAAAATTGCATAAAGTAGAATTGAGCTGTATCTCCATTGTTAGAATTGACGAACATTGGAGGTGCAGTTTTTTTTATGAATAAATACCAGTAATGTTTTGAAAATATTGATACTTTTTCCTATTATTTACGTCAATTTATATAGGTGAAAGAGATAAATTAATATTTAAAGGGGGATTGGAAAATGAAGAGATACTTACCCGGTATAGTAATTTTAACTGCCGGAATACTTGCTGGCTGCACCAATCAAGTAAATGCAGACCCAGCTAAAGAAATAAATGACTTAAAAAAACAAATTGAGCGGCTTTCCATTGAAAATGAAGACTTGAAAAATACAGTGGAGGAACAAAAGGAAGCTCTTGAGGTGAACAATGATTACTCTATTATTCTAGCTAAGGACATTGAAAAATATCCGCAATCGCTATATAAGGAAACAACTCTTGATATCGATCAGGATGGTGAGGAAGAAATAATTGAACTATATGTCAACGCAAGGAAAATGGAAAATGGCTTGTTTGCATGGGATGATGGAGAAACCTGGCTGTTGGTTGTGAAAGACGGTGAGAAAACGTATCCCCTTTTTGATAATTTTGTTCAATTGGGGTCAGTCGATATTAGTACGACAACCTTTGATAGAAAACCCGGTATTGTAATGTTAGAGACGTGGCATTCAGATATTTTTATTCATAAATTTATATTCGATCATGAAGCAAAGGGATTTGTTAAAGAAACTTTTTATAAAAAAGAAAATATAAATCAGCAATATAATCCACCTGCTTCCTACGCCTTTTTCAAGGAAGCGTACGAACTAATGGAACTGGCTTTTACTGAAAAAGCGGTGAAAGCTTTAGAATCTAGTGACGATAATCTACAGGAACAAAAGGATCGAGCTGCGATTTTTGATCCAATCCTTGTTGACCTTTGGAGAGCACAGTGGTTGTTTGAAACTGTCAGGCTGTTGAACCCGGATCTTCATGTTTCATTAGAGAGCGCAGTTCATTTGCTAAACCAAATGGGGATGAATCCCCCAACATCATTGCAAATGAACCAGTTAAGGCAAGTTCATGATGTGTTCAATGACGATGAAAGTGACAAATTGATTATAGAAGAAGAGAATCAAATTCACCCTAATATAAAGGAAAAGCTTCGAAAAGTGAATACGATTCTTAATGGGAGAAATCTTTAATTTTTCAATTTGATTAAATGGAGAGAATTAGTGCAACTATTTTATAATAGGAACTTTTATAAATCCTAAATAAGATAAATTAATGATAAAAATGCCTACCCCCATCGTGAAAACGATAGGAGGCAGGCATTTTATTCTGTTTTTTCCACTTTGTTTACGAAACCACTCAATTTATTTGCGAAACCTAGTCCGTATGCTCAATAAAATTCCGCCCAAAATGATATATATTTTCCGCAGGTACGGCTAAATTTAAATTTTGTCCCTTGTCAAAGCCCGCAGTGATTAGCCCCACTAGCCTTCCGTACATATCCAGCAAGGCGCCGCCAGAGCTTCCGTCAGAGATTGGAGCAGTGAATTGGATCATAGGGATATCCTTAATTTCCCGGAAACCGGATACAATGCCATCGGAGACGGAATTAAACAATCCTAATGGGCTGCCGATAGCTACAATTTTTTGTCCTCGCACTAAGTTGCCATCCGTTTTTACAGGGAGAGGAGCACAATTTTTATCAACCTTAATAATAGCCAGGTCATATTGCTGATGATATTTAATGAAATTTCCTGTTAGATATTCTTCGGTTTCATTCTCGTAGAGCACCGAAAAAAGATGACCGCCCGCAACCACATGCAGATTCGTTAAGATATACCCTTTGCTATGAATGACAACACCAGAGCCGCTGCATAATATTTTATTATGCTCATCAAAACTTTTAATCATGACTACGGAGTTCGATAGACCTGCCAGCTCCTCATAGCTGAATTCTCTGCTCTTAGTTGGAATTTGTTTCAGATTTTCTTTAGCAGAGATGCTTGAAGGTGCTGTCAAATCAGGAATAGTTATCTGATCTGAATTCAGTGTGCTGAATTTATATAAAGTTGAGAATTTTTCTATCTCAGGATACAAATGAACCATATCTTCTTTCGGGTTCATATAGCAAATATCACAGCCAAGACGGGACAGGAAATACAAGAATAATAGCTCATGAAGCTTAATATCTCCGATAAAAACCACTTTTGGAGATATGCTTGTACCTTCAAAAAGCTTAGGTAAATAAATTTCTATCCAATTCAAAAATTTAACTGCAAAGTTTTTAATTTGTGTGTCATTGGATTGTGGATGCAATGTTCTATACTTGGACAGAATCTCCACAAAAATAAGTTTTTTTGTCCATTCAAGGCTATCGTTATTTAATTGGCTGCAAAGGGGTGTTTGATGAAGTAAATGAGGATTCATGACAGCAACATTGGTGATTGCATCCCATTCCTCCCAAACCTTTGTAAGTCTGGAAATTTCATTTTTGTTTGAAATACCTTCAAGTCGCTGCAGTCGTAAGTAAGGAACAGCCGGCACACTTGATGAAAAACAGCGGTCTATTTTCAGAATGTTTTCAATGTAATGCTGAACAGTGTCAGGAATTCCGATGTACCTAAGAAAAATAACTTCTTTCGTAACGGCAGAATGATCAATTTTGCTAAGGAACATAAAATCTTCGAGAGGATTTCGTGTTTCTTTCAATTTAAACTTTAAAGGCTTAGTTCTCACTATCATATCCATACTCCCGATTCAAATAGTTATCTAGTGTAATTATAATTTAATTTTGCAAAAGTTCCTAGTTTAAAAGGAAAATATTGGGGTGAAATGAAGTGGAAGTAGGGGAAAGAGATAAAATAAAGTTCTAGGACTGGAACGATGCTTTCCGTAGAAATTATTTGAATGAGTTACTATTAAAAACAAATAATCACTATGGAACCTATTTAATACATTATATGACTGATTTTGTAACAGGGGAAAATAAAAGGACGGACGGCCTTTTACTTCAAAGAATGAAAAAGTGGGCCTAAATTAGTCATTTTTCTAAATCTTGTTGACAATATGATTAAATGAGAGTAAAGTTTGTATCTAAGGAATTTGAAAAATTAAATAGTTTATCTCTTATCAAGAGTAGCTGAGGGACTGGCCCGATGAAGCTCGGCAACCGTCTATGTTTAATAGATTGGTGCTAAATCCTGCAAAACATTCATTGTTTTGAAAGATAAGAGAGGATTTTTATGTATACATAAAGCCTCTCTTTTTTGATGGAGAGGCTTTTTATTTTTTCTTCTTCCAATACAACTACACAGGAGGAACAATAAAGTGAAGAAGTTTGGAATGGTTTTAGCATTACTTGGTATGACATTGTTTATTGCTGCTTGCAGTAAAGAAAGCAGCGGGGCACTGAACGAGAAGAAGCTAGTCATTGGAGCAACGGACGGTCCGCATGCTCAAATATTGGAAGTGGTTAAAGAAGTGGCTGCAGAAGACGGACTTGAGTTGGAAATTAAATCTTTTACTGACTACGTCCTTCCAAATACAGCTTTAGATGAAGGCGACTTAGATGTTAACAGCTATCAGCATAAGCCTTTTCTTGAAAAATTTAATGATGATCATGGAACTACATTAGTACCAGTTGGGAAAACGATTCTTAATCCAATGGGGATTTACTCAGAAAAATATAAAAGCTTTGAAGATCTTCCAGACGGAGCGAAATTTGGTCTGCCAAACGATCCGACAAATGGAGCACGTGCACTTTTCATCTTACAAGAAAATGGCCACATTAAGCTTGAAGAAGGCAAAGAAGAAACAGCCTCTATTCATGATGTGGTGGAAAATCCAAAGAATCTTGAGTTCATTGAACTTGACGCAGCACAAATTCCAAAACAATTAGGCGAAGTCGATGCTGCAGCCATTAATACAAACTTTGCAATCGCTGCGGGTCTTTATCCGAAAGAAGATGCATTTATTTTAGAATCAACTAACTCTCCATATGTGAATTATATTGTTGTCAGAGCGGAAAACGAAAACGATCCTGTCGTTAAAAAATTGGTGAACGCTTATCAGAGTGAAAAAGTTAAAAAATTCATCGAAGAAGAATTCCGCGGATCCATCATCCCTGGTTTTTAATAGAAATTTATGAAAGCAGTCCAAGAAGGCGAGTTTATTGGACAGGTTTTCGGTATTTTGATGAAAGCTGTCCAAGAAAGTGAGTTTCCTGGACAGGATATTGAGATTTCGATAAAAGCTGTCCAATAAAGATAGTTTCCTGGACAGACTTTCGGTAATTTGATAGAAGTTGTCCAAGAAAGTGAGTTTGCTAGACAGGTTTTCGGTCAAGCAAAGATAGCTCAGAAAGGAAAAGCCCCCATGATTATATTAGAACATGTTTCAAAATCCTTTGAGTCGAAAAAAGGGATTGTCAAAGCAGTTAAAGATGTGAATCTTCATGTGAAAAAAGGTGAAATTCATGGGGTGATCGGCTATAGCGGTGCTGGTAAGAGCACATTGATACGCTGTGTAAATTTATTGGAGAAGCCTACGAGCGGAAAAGTATTTATTGGCGGCAAAGAAGCTACTTCTTTGTCGCTCAACCAATTGCGCGATGTCCGAAAAAGAATCGGCATGATTTTCCAAGGTTTCAACCTCCTAAAAACAGCCACCGTATATGATAATATCGCCATCCCCCTAAAATTATTAGGCTACAACAAAACAGAAACAAATGACCGTGTTATCAAATATTTGGATATCGTTGGACTGGCTGATAAGCATCAATCATATCCAAGCCAACTTTCCGGCGGGCAAAAGCAGCGGGTTGCGATTGCCCGTGCACTTGCCCAAGAGCCTGAAATTTTACTAAGTGATGAAGCAACAAGTGCCCTTGATCCTGAGACAACGGATTCAATCCTGGAATTACTTTTAAAAATCAATCAAGAACTAGGGATTACTATTCTGCTGATCACACATGAAATGAATGTTATCCAAAAAATCTGTGACCATGTATCTGTCATGGAAAATGGTGAAGTTGTTGAACAAGGCTCGACAATCAATTTATTTACAAAGCCTCAACAACAGACTACGAAGAAGTTTTTAAATACAATCAGTCAGCGTAAACTGTCACCTTCCTTAATCAGCCAGCTTAATGTAACCGGCAAGGTTTCCCGTCTCACTTTTGTCGGAGAAAGTACGGGACAACCGCTTTTGGCGAGAGTAAGCCAGCAATTTAAAGTTCAGCCGAATATTTTAACTGCGAATATTCTTGAATTGAAAAACGGCATTGTCGGCAATATTGTTGTCCATCTCATTGGTGAACAGCATGATGTGGATGATTCATTGAAGTATTTACAAAATCATGGTGTTGGCATCGAGGAATTGGAGGGATAAGAGTATGTCTGAATTTACTGATAAATGGTTTCCGATTATCTGGAAATCCGTGCTGGAAACATTCCAAATGGTTGGCGTTTCTATGGTATTCGCGATCTTAATCGGTATCCCATTAGGGGTTTTACTTGTTTTAACACGTCCTGGCCAAGCTTGGCAAAATCAATGGATCTATCAAATATTGAATTTAGTCATTAATATTTTGCGCTCGGTTCCATTTATTATATTATTAATTTTCATTTTTCCATTTACAAAATTCATTGTTGGCACGACGATTGGCGTAAAAGGCGCCATCGTTCCGCTTGTTATTTACACAGCCCCATACCTCGCTAGATTAGTAGAATCATCTCTGCTTTCCGTGGATAATGGCGTATTGGAAGCCTATAAGGCAATGGGAATTAAAACTAGACAAATTATTTGGCATGTAATGCTTCGTGAAGCTAGGCCTTCACTTGTCCTCGCATTAACCATTACCATAGTCAGCTTGATTGGTGCCACTGCGATGGCGGGACTGGTCGGTGCAGGCGGACTTGGGGATTTAGCCTACCGCTACGGGCATTTACGCTACGAAGAAAGTGTCATGTATGCAACGGTTATCATCCTGATTATCCTTGTACAAAGCTGTCAGTCAATTGGGAATCGTATTTCAGCTCGTTTAAAGAAAGATTGATTGGAGAGAGGAACATATGTCAAACGAACTTTATGTAAAAAAAGAAGGAGCAATTGCTTCTCTCATCATCAACCGTCCTCATAAAAAGAATTCATTCACTCTTGCTATGTTTCAAAAGCTTGGAGAATTATTGGATGAGTTAGAACAGGACTCCAGCGTAAAAGTACTGATTATTCGTGGTGTTGATGAAACAGCATTTTCAGCAGGTGCCGATATTACCGAGTTTCTAGAAGTGCGCCTTCATGCGGAGAAGGCAAAGGCCTATAACGATTACGCCTTGGAATCTATTGAAAAATTATATCGTTTTTCAAAACCAACGATAGCCTTAATTAAAACGCTGGCAATCGGAGGAGGACTTGAACTTGCGAACTCATGTGATTTCCGATTTGCCTCTGCTGGCAGTAAGGTCGGAATTACAGCTGCGAATATTGGCATTGTCTACAATCTATCAAGTACAAAAAGGCTTTATAATTTGATTGGCCCTTCAAAGACGAAGGAACTGCTATATACAGCAAAGCTGATCAGTGTTGAAGAAGGCCAACACATTGGCTTAATTGATTATGTTTATCCAATTGAAGAAATTGAGGAGAAATGCTTTGATTTTGCCAATAGAATTAAGGTGAAATCTTCTGTTGCCAACGCCGGCATTAAGAAAGTCATCCAAGCGATTATTGATGGAGAGAACGAAGAAAGTGACTACATTGAAAATGTTATTTTAGAATCATATAGTTCTGATGATTATATGGAGGGTATTCAAGCCTTTTTGGAAAAAAGAAAACCGAACTTCTCGTGAAGGAAAAGGAGTCTTTACATCATGATTCAAGCATTAGAAGGAATGAAAGTAATTGACCTATCACAAGTATTGGCAGGTCCCTATTGTACGATGGTGCTTGGTGATATGGGGGCTGATGTCATCAAAATTGAAAAATACCCAAAGGGCGATGACACCCGGTCAATGGGTCATACGATTAACGAAGAAAGCTATATGTATATGATGGTCAATCGCAATAAGCGCGGAATGTGTCTCAATTTAAAAAGTGACGAAGGACGCAAAATTTTGCTCGACCTAATCAAAACCGCAGATGTATTTATTGAAAATTATCGCCCTGGTGTAACAAAAAAATTGGGCATCGACTATGAAACTTTGAAAGAAATAAATCCTGGATTAATCTACTGCTCGATATCGGGTTACGGGCAGACTGGTCCTTATAGTAAAAAGGGTGGCTATGATATCATGGCACAAGGCATGTCGGGGCTGATGGATATGACTGGCGAAAAAAGAGGAAAGCCTGTAAAAGTTGGAATTGCCATTCATGATATCGCTGCAGCACAAACCGCCATTCAATCGATTTTAACTGCATACATCCACCGTTTAAAAAATGGAAAAGGTCAATATATCGATGTTTCCCTTGTTAATGCGGGACTTGCCTGGACTGTTTGGGAGGCTGCTGCGTTTTTTGGAACAGGAGAAGTCGCAAAACGGAATGGGACAGCACACCGCGCATCAGCCCCATATCAAGGCTACGAAACAAAAGATGGCTTTATACTAATTGGAGCAGCCAATCAGAAGCTATGGGAAAATTTTTGCTTAAACGTGGTCGATCAACCGCACTGGTTAGAAGATCCCCGCTACGAAACGGTTAGCTTGCGGACAGAACACGTGGATGAACTTGAAGTCGAAATCGAAGAAATTTTAAAACAAAAAGATTCAGCACACTGGCTGAAACTTCTTGAAGAAAACGGAATCCCATCAGGTCCGATCTATTCTTATGATCAAACCTTGAATGATCCACATATCCTTGAACAGGAGATGGTCCTTCAATATGAGCATCCTGTAGGTGGACAAATGAAAACACTAGGCTTCCCTGCTAAATTTTCCGAAACTCCGGGACAATTAAGAATGCCTGCCCCGCTCCTTGGACAGCATAATAAGGAAATCTTGACCGAGCTAGGATATTCTGACGAAGACTATGAAATTTTAAAAGACAAAGAAATCATCAAGTAATGCGAAGGGACGTATCTCTTGTGGAAACAAAAGATACGTCCCTTTTCTATATCTATGATTTATCCAGAGTACATGTTCTTTTATCGGAAAGCATTAAATTAGTTAATATTTTAGTTCATTATTAAAAACGTACTTTCAAATCTGTCTAATCCTGAATACATTGTTGTATGCCGTATGACGTGTATTGAAATTTTTATTAAAGGGAGCGGACAAATGTATAAAAAGATAGCTGTCGCCATTATTCATGGAATGGGTAATCAAAAGGAGGATTTTGCTAACGAAACGATCACGATGATCAATCAAACATTCGCAAAAAAACTGGAGGATGTAGTTGAAGATCCTGCTTCCTATCTAATGATTCAACCGATACTATGGGCACCAGTTTTTGCAGATCGACAGGAAAAGCTATTTGAGAGTATGGTTCAGGACAACAAATTGAATTATCAAGGATCAAGGAAGTTCATTGTTACTTATTTAGGAGATGTTATTGCCTATCAACTGGTAGAGACGGCAAAGCAAAATTATGAGAGAGTTCATGAAAAAATTGGTGAAGGTCTTAACATTCTCTCTAACAGAGCAGGAGATCAGGCTC
>NZ_JBALOZ010000078.1:0-3107 GCF_036965125.1 Bacillus sp. JJ1503 | reverse complement strand
AATATGCCCAAAACCAGTAATCCTCCAGATACCTTTTTAAGTGTTTTTGGATTCATTGGTTAATTCATACGGCGACGTGCGAACAATGGCAGTACTATCCCTGCAAGAAGGAGAGCAGAGCCTCCAATTGCCCATGGTGTCATATTCATGCCTGTAACTGGCGAAGTAGCGTTCTTTACTGGTATTGCAGCAGAAGTTACCGCCCACCCAACTGGTGCACCTTTAATTGGGTGAGACAGGGTAGTCCCTTCAATTGTTGCTGGCACTTTATTTAAAGAAAACGTTCCGTCAACTAAAGTATCATAATATTTGCTGTCTGCATTTACTTTATCATCTGTGTAGCTAAACATAACAGCTTTCTCAAACTTGCCAATAATCTCATTCGTTGAAAGATCCGTTACCTTAAACGCGAAATTCATTAAAACAGTTTCATCCTCAGGTGCATTCTTTTGGAAATCAGCTATTGGGCCTTCTAATACTTGGAAATTTACAGGGTTTAAGAATGTGCCCTCAGGGATATCAATTTTAACATTTCCATATGTAATGGAATCAGCTTTGCTAGGATCAATTTCTTTCTCAGCAACGACATTTGGAAAACCAAGCGTTTGGAAATCAGGTACTGCGGCAACTACAGAAGTAGCCAGCAGCGACAGGGACATTAAAAACATTACTACCGTTAAAGTTAATCGTTTCATGCTTACACTCTCCTAATTAAATATTTTTTTGCTACACTTAAGTAAACGATAGGTTTTACAAAACGGTTTGATATTTATATAAATATTTTTTAAAATAGGAATCTTCTAATAATAGTTAGGTGAAAAGGAATTGAATTATTTGACAGTTCATTCCTTCTGCCCTAATGATAGGTAGTAATAATGAAGATTGTTTGGGAGTGGATCAAGTGGGATTGCCAAAGATAAGCGAAAATGGGTTTGTTCCAGAGGGGAAATTTAGACAGCGCATGCTTCTGCAGGATGTAAAAGGAGAAAACGTCTCAACGGGATTGATATCTAGTACATTGGTTATGACAGGTCCAGCTATTATCATCTTACAGGCAGCTGCAGCCGGAGGATTTACGGATCAACAGACCATTAGCTGGATGTTTGCTGTCTATTTTTTCGGCGGATTGTTAGGATTGATGATGGCATTGCGATACAGGATCCCGATTACTGGGGGTCACTCTATTACGGGTGTTGCCTTTCTAGCCACGGTCACAGCGCAATTTACCTATCCACAGTTAATAGGCAGTTATGTGCTATCGGGGTTACTTATACTTTTGATCGGAATATCGGGCCTCTTTACAAAGATTATTAAATGGGTGCCGAAAGAGGTTATTGCTGCGATGCTTGGAGGGCTAGTTACCGGTTATGTAGTGCAATTGGTTCCTGCTGTTAAGGCAATGCCCTTAGTTGGAGGATCCGCAGTCGTCAGTTTCTTTCTTTGTTCAAGATATTTGAAGCGGGTTCCGCCAGTGTTGGCTGCTGTTGTTGTAGCTTTTATTGCGCTGTTATTTACTCAGAAGCTGGAGCCTGCAAAGGAAATTGCCTTTTTCTTGCCCACCTTGCAGATGCCAGAGTTTACTTGGTTTGGGATACTGACAGTAGCGCTTCCTCTCGCTATGCTAATTTTGAGTAATGATGCGGCACCGGGAGTAGGTGCCCTAGAAAGCTCCGATTATAAGCCGCCCATTCGAAAAATCATTTCCATAAGCGGCTTATTTTCCATTATCGCCAGTTTTTTCGGAGGACAAAGCGCCAATATTGCGGGAATGATGACAGCTATATGTTCGGGGCCTGATTCAGGTCCCCGCTCGAAAAGGTATATGGCTTCTGTCGTATCGGGAATTGTCATTATCCTTTTCGGGATTTTCGCTTGGAAAATTGTCCCGTTCATTCAATCATTGCCACAAGCCTTTGTCTCATTACTAGCTGGTTTTGCTCTTATAGGTGTATTGCATTCCAGCATTCAAATGGGTTTTTCGGAAAACCGCTATCGATTAAGCGCCATGGCTGCCTTTATTGTAACGCTATCAGGCATATCCTTTCTGCATATTAGTGCACCAGTATGGGGGCTTGTCTTCGGGGCTGTGCTGGCAAGGACGATAGAAAAGTAAGCGGAAAAGTAATGAAAAATGAGAATATTCTTTCGTATTTCACAATAAGATGAAGTAGTATATGTGGAATGAGGGGATTAGGTTGGGTAATCAGAACACTTTCATTACGAGAGAAATGGTGGCTAATTACAATGAATTAAACCGCAGGAAGAAAGAAATTGAAATGCAATTAGATGAATTAAAAAAGGCTTTTAATCAATACTTTGACATGGCTTTTGGAATAAATGCAAAAGGTGAACTAACGATAGATGACTATAAATTGCAAAGACAAATAAGGATAACAGAGAAATACGAGCAGGAAGCGACAGTTCATCGATTAGAAGAATTAAATCTAATGGACCTTATCCAGAAGAAACCAGATGAAGCAAAAATTAAGTCAGCCTTAAATTTAGGATTTTTAAAGGATGAAGATTTAGAGGGCTGTATAATCAAGAATACAAGTCAAGCCCTTTATGTTAAATACGCGGATTCAAAATAGAGTAAGGGTTTTTGAACGAGCCTCATGGTAAGTAACACCTTGCCATGGGGCTCGAATTACTTTATAGGGTTCCCATCACTTTTTTACCCTTAGGCTGAGTATTGCCAGCATTTGGTTCTAAGGTAATCCCGATTGCATCAAAAGCGTGATCCTTCGGCAGCTGGTAAGTGAGCAAGCCATTCCCGTTTTGGTCGGGTTTCAACGTCCCTGCATTTTGGCGGTTCCCATTTTTTAATAGCCATACTTGATAAACCTCATCGTTATTTGTTATCGGCATATTGTTTAATTCGATAATAAGATGACTTGTGTCTTGACCATCCTGTAAAAGGTAGGCAATCCCATTTGCTGAAGCCGCTAAATCCTGCCCTTTTAAATCAATCGTTTTTACAATTTGCGAAGGAGAAAAGGCTTTGTTTTCTAATGCTGTAATGGAATCTTTCAATTGAAGGTTATGCCAAATCAATCCTGTTAAGCCTATTGCTAAAACTGCCAGTATACCTGCAGATAATGGTGAGA
>NZ_JBALOZ010000077.1:0-9622 GCF_036965125.1 Bacillus sp. JJ1503 | reverse complement strand
ACCAAATTGTGAACAGATGTTACTAAATATATAGGTAATATTAATTTGAATAAAATGGTATTTCATAAATACTCAACAAGATTTGAACGTCAGGTAAATATTATGACCTGACATTTGTATTTAACAGGGGGAGGAAAATTGAAGTTGAAATATATAGCACTGATTTTTCTAAGTCTTTTCTTTGTTGTAGCTGGCTGTTCTAGTGTCGAGACAAATGATAAAGAAAAAGATCCGAAACCATCTGCAGACGAAAAACAAAAGGAAGAAGAAAAACAGGCTGTAAAGATTGAATACCCAGCGGCTGCAACGGAAGCTGTGGAAATTGTCCACCAGCCGATTGGCGTGAAGCTGGAAGGTATGTATTCAGACGATAGACCGAATAAGGAAGACGTGGATATAGATAATCTAATGTCCGAATTTGGGGTAGAAGAACTTGGGAATGAAGAAATCTATAATGGCTTAGTGCATTGGTTTGGTTTGGACTATACAGAAGTAAATGATGCTCTAGCAAAGTATGAGCCGGATTTTGGAGAACTAGACATAACAAAGGAAAAGAAAAAAATCAAAAACATTGCTGTACATATTGACTCAAGCGGAAGCATGGCTGCAGCGGTTCCTGGCGGGGAAAAAATGGCATTGGCAAAAGGAGTAATAAATAGATTTGCTTCAAGCCTGCCTTCGGATTCAATAATTTCTCTGCGTGCCTATGGACATAAAGGAACCGGGAAAAACGAGGATAAGAAAATGTCCTGCTCAAGTACAGAAGTAATGTACGAAGCAAATACTTTTAATGAAACTGAATTCAATGAAGCACTAAACAAATTTAAGCCAAGCGGCTGGACACCTTTGGCTTCATCGATCAAGGCTAGCTATGAAGATTTAAAGGTAAAAGCGGGAGAAGATACTGAAAACATCTTATTTATTGTCAGTGACGGAATTGAAACATGCGATGGCAACCCCATCGAGGAAGCTAAGAAACTAGCAGAGTCAGACCTGAAAGTAAAGGTTTATATCATTGGCTTCAATGTAGATGATGCCGGTCAAAAGCAGCTTAAGGACACGGCAGCTGCAAGCAATGGAGAATATTACACAGTGAATTCAAAGGTGGAACTAGAGAATACGTTTAAGAAGCTAATGGAAGAAGCCGTTAACACCATTGCCAAAAACAATCAGAAAGCCGTAAATGGAATCAATGTCAATTTCCGAACAGCGGATTTAAGGGAACAATTACGTGGAATCGAATCATCATTTATGAAGGTAGTCAATCTAGAAAATGAGGTTATTAGGGAAGCTCTCTCAAAGCTTGAAGCAGAGGGGAAAATTGAAAGCACTGATGTTGACGAAATTCAAGATAAGCTAAAGGCCCGGTATGATGTACTAGACGTCTATGCGAAAAACCTTGTTGATCAAGGGATGGAGAAGATTAATAACAAAAGAGAAGAATTATTCAGCATTATTAATGGAAGTTAATTTTGTAATTGATGTTTATAGAATAGTTAACGTTGAAGAGGGAAGAGAGGATTCAAAGTGCATATCATTATAGATGAATCTTTAGGATTGCCCGAGAGTGTAACAGAATTTGCCTTTATTCGAAGCCCCAAATTGAAAAAGGACTTTCCTTTAAAGGATTATTTAAATGGCAGTAAAAAAACTTTTAGTCAAAAACTGCCATTAATCAATAGGGGACTCCAAGACGAATTAGAGGATGTAGACAAATGGTTAAAGGAATACAAGGAAGTTCTCTATGTATATGATTCTTTCATCACTAACAAAGAGAGCATTAATAGACTAAAAAACTGGTATTTTCCCAGTCATAAACTAATTACGTTGGATGGTGCAATCAATAAATCGGCTGCTATTTATATACTTCAGAGAATACAAGAAAAAGAAGTGGAGAATATACTCCCTTCCTTTATTCCTCTACAAAGATTTACCATTACAAATCATTCGAAATTTCACACAGCTCCCAACTATTTGAAGTTAAAAAGAAAGAAACGAAAGAAGAATAATAAATATTATCTAATGGACAGCTTTTCTAAAGAATTACTCTTAACAGGTCCAAAAGAAGAATTACTCAGGAAGGTTCAAGAAATGAGTCAAACAAAATCGATTTTTATTGCTTCAAGAGAGAATCTTGACATTGATTTAGCATCTGTATCATTTTTTCAGCTTGAAGAAAATAGTTTACCTCTTAGTTTTGACAATATTGATATTTTCATTGCTTAAGAGACAGATAGATAAAGAAAATATTGGAGTGACAATGGATGATCGATGCTAAAAGGAAAGCCATTATATTTTTAACGATTTCTTTTTTGCTGGCAATCGTTGCAGCCGGTGTAATTCTTGTTCAGATCAATCAGGCTCAGCAAAAATTAGGGAAAACCGTTGCAGTAGCTACAGCAGCAAAAGATATTAAATCCTATCACGAAATTAAAGAGTCAGATATAGAGTGGATACAGATGCCGCAATCTAGTGCTTATTCTTCCTTAATTAGAAGTGAAAACGAGTTTAAGGATGCTATTTCAGTAGCGGAAGTTAAAGAGGGGGAGCTGCTGACTAAAGCACTTGTCCGTAAGAAATTAGATATTCCTATCAATGATCGTGTCGTATGGCTAAATGCAACAAAAATTGTCTTAATTGATCAAGATGTTGCTGAAGGAGATCTTGTTGATATTATCGTTTCGGAAGAAGTGAATGGCAGTCTGCAAACGAAAAGGCAATTCCAAAATGTAAGTGTTGTTCAAGTGGAAAAGCAAAATGAAGGTCCTTCAAAGATAAAAATTTCTTTGAGCGTTGAAAATGCGGAAAGAATTATTCACTACCAAAATTCTGCTGTCCAAATACGGGTTCTACTAGTGAATCAAGCTTCTTCAGGTGAAAAAAATGAGCCGGATGCAGTTGAACAGAAAGCTCCGCAAAAAGAACAAGAAAAGGCAAGCGACAAGCCGCCTGCTGCAGAAACGACTGAAGATCAGAAAGTGGACGCAAATAACGATGCTAAATCTGAAGAACAGGTAAGAGACGTTGCAGAAGAAAAAGAAAAACCAGTGGAACAAAATCAATAACAGCAATCTTCTAATTGAACCGAATTCAGACAATAAAAAGTAAAATACGAAAATGAAGTTTTGGAAGGGTGCAATAAATGAGTGCATATAAAGGGATGCTGATCACGAAAGATTTAAGATGGAGCGAACTCATCCAACAGCTAATCGAAAATGAAAATATAGATATTACGGTTATGCCTGAATGGAAACGAACTTTTCAGGAACAGCATAGCTATCATTATATTTTTGCTGATATTGACTCAATTGAAAATCCTGAGCAGCTAAAAAACAACTCTAAAAGCAGCCTAGTTGCCCTTACAAGGAGCCATGACTTCCTCCTTGCAAGGATGTGGCTAGTTTCTGGGGCTAAGGATGTTATTGTTTTCCCGGATGAAAAGGAACGATTAATTGAATTAGTTCGATATACAAGGGATCAGTTCCGGCTGCAAAAGGAAACAAACGCAGGATATGGTACAGGGCAAGTCCATGCTTTTTATAGCGCAAAGGGCGGCAGCGGTAAAACGCTTTTGTCGGTATTAGCAGCTCAGTCTCTCAGCATTCATCACAATCTAAAAGTTTTATTAATTGATATGAATGCACAGTTTGGAACAGCCGATTCCCTATTTGGCATACAGCCAATCAGGTCCTATTATGACTTAATTCCAGTTTTGGAAGAATTGGATATTAGACATATTCAGAATGTGTCCAATGTTCATGAGGAAACGAGGGTGAGCATTTTAAATGGCCCAGCAAATCCAGCAGTTGCGCAGACTATTCCAGATGAACTCATGAACAGAATAATAAGAGTGGCAAGCAATCATTATGATTATATTATTCTAGATTTGCCAACGAATATCGATAACCTAACCTTTACTGGCCTTAGCCTTGCTCAGCATATTCATTACATAATGACTCCTGATAGTTTAGGGATGCGGGCTTATAAGTATGCGGAGGATCTTTTTGAACGTTTTCAAATCGGAAGAGGGGAACATTTTTCATTGATTGTCAACCGTAATCATTCTAAGTCTGAATTAACAGTCAAGGACATCGTAAAGATTATCGGAAAAGAAATACAAGGAACCATTAGTGCAGATTATTTTGCTATTCAGCCATATCTCAATATGGGAGAAAGCTTCTTTAAGAAAAAGAAGGATAAAGGAGCAAGTAAAGTAACAAGAGATATGAAGAAATATGTGGAGGAATTACTAAAGCGTTAAGTAAAGGAGTGAAAAAATGTCCTGGGTTGAAAAGGCTTCTGTACTAGGATCGAAGCAATCAGCACTGCAGCATGACTGGAATATTTCAGAAACACAAGTTGATCAGTTAGTAAAGCATTATAAGTCCCGTTTAATAAAGGAAGCGAATCTGGAAAACATTACGACATTAACTCCAATCGATCGAAAACGAACGATTGAACGCTTAGTAAAACAAATGATTGATGAAGAAAAAGTGATCATCACATCTGATCAAATGGAACAAATCATTCAACAAATCATTAATGAATCAGTGGGCTATGGGCCGCTTGAAAGCTTGCTGAGGGATGAATCCATAACGGAAATCATGGTTAATGGTGCATACGAAGTTTTCATTGAGCGTCAAGGGAAGTTAGAGAAAAGCAATGTACGCTTCAAAGATAATGAACATGTCCGGCATATTATTGATCGTATCATCGCCCCTCTTGGGAGAAGAATTGATGAAAGCTCTCCAATGGTAGATGCCCGTTTAATGGATGGAAGCCGTGTGAATGCTGTTATTCCGCCTATCAGCGTAGATGGGCCCTCTATTTCGATAAGGAAGTTTAAAAAGGACCCTTATTCTTTAGAGGACCTGATGAAATTTGGAAGCTTTTCAGAGGATATGGCTGAATTTCTAAAGGCTGCAGTTAAGGCAAAAGCAAATATTTTAGTTTCTGGTGGTACTGGAAGCGGAAAAACTACTTTGCTAAATGTCCTCTCAGATTCCATTCCAAAGGGAGAAAGAATCGTTACCATTGAGGATATGGCTGAGCTGAGATTAACATACGATAACCTTGTCCGGCTTGAAGGGCGCCCTTCAAATATGGAGGGAAAAGGTGAAGTAACAATTAGGCATCTCGTTAAAAACGCTCTCAGGATGCGTCCGGATCGTATTATAGTCGGGGAGGTCCGCGGCTCGGAGGCAATCGATATGCTGCAGGCAATGAATACTGGTCACGAAGGTTCATTAACAACGATTCACGCAAACAGTCCAAAGGATGCTTTAGGAAGGCTTGAATCCATGGTGATTATGTCTGGCCTGCCATTAACCGTTGAGGTTATTAGGGGGTATTTTGTCGGAGCATTAGATCTGATTGTTCAAACGTCCCGTTTTTCTGATGGAAGAAGAAGAATTGTCAATATTGCAGAGCTTGTAGAAGAAAATGAAAGAGAAGGAATCACATTAACATGTAAACAAGAATTAGTTTCTTTTTATGAAAAATTTGGATTTGTTGACCATGGTATGTCTGAATCAAACCATGGTGGAGTAAGATGGTATAACATGGTCAAATTAAGAGAAGGGTGAATCGATTTTTTGTTACGAGCGGGCTGTAAGGTTTTCTGTCTATGCACCAGAGACACTCGAAGAGCTTGAACAAGGATTGATCTTGAAGCACTTGTTTTACTTGATATTTAAAGTGCTATAAACATAATTGTTGAATAATAAAATCCCAATTTCTCATTTATATCACTGAGAGATTGGGATTTTTAATCCTTAACACTGTAATCCGTGTTTTGCTGGAGGTAATCAGTTAATAGGTTTGTAAAGTTTTGAGCGGTTTTTGATAGATAATGATTTTTCAGCCATATTAAGCCCGTAGATGCAGATAGCTCTGTATCTTTAATTTTGAAAGCTTGGATATTGTAGTTTTTGTATTGTTTAATGACGGTTTCCGGAACAATAGCTTGTCCAAAATTACAAGCGACTAAATCTAATAAAAGGGAGATGTCAGAGCACTCTGCAATAATGTTCGGATGCAGTTGAGCTTTCGAAAATGCTTCTAAAATCATATAATGGACTCCTAGTCCTTCTGTACTCGGTAAAATCAGAGGGCGATTTTGAATGTCTGCAAGTATAACCTGATGATTAAAAGGTTCGTCTTTATTTGAAGTAATGAAGTAAAAAGGTTCTGTATGAAGATGGATTGCTGAAAAATCATCTAAGTCGAGCGGTAAACGTATAATCGCCAGTTCTACAATTCGGTCTCTCACCAGTTGACAAAGATGAACTGACTCATTTTGATGAATTTTATAAGTAACTTTAGGATATTTTTTGTGGAATTGGTGAAGTAACTCTGGTAATTCGACTACCGAAAAAGTATTGATACCAATCGTCAATCTTCCACTTACCCCGTTTCCGACTTCCTTTACTTCCATTCTAGCTTCTTCCATTAACTGAGTCATTTGTAGCGCATACTTATATAATGATTTTCCTGCTTCCGTCACTTCTAAAAATCTCCCATTTCTCTCTACTAATTTCGTTCCCAATTCATCTTCCATTGTTTTCAGCTGCTGACTTAGCGGAGGCTGGGAGATATGAAGTCTTTGAGCGGCAGCGGAAATTTTTCTTTCTTCTACAATAGCTATGAAATATCGCAGTTGTCTAATATCCATCAGTGGAAAAACATCCCTCCTATATGAAAAACTTAAGTAAAATTAATTTTTTTTATATTTTTCATATACTTCATTCTAAGATATCATGATTCTAGATAAAAAGAAATTTCTCGAAACGGCTTTAACAGCGATGATTTTTCAAGATTTTCCAAATGTTGGATAGAACATCGAGATACTTAAATATAAGCTTTTCTTGTTGGAGCCCCTTATTTATCAGCCATGTAGAACTCATTTCTATTATCACTTGGAAGTCTCAATAATAAACATCATGTATAAGGGTGAGGTAATATGAAGCAACTACGTTTTTACAGCGGTTTAAGCATATTTCAATGGTTTTTTTTCTTGCTGGCCACTTCCATTGCATTACCGATCGTAATCGGAGGAGTATTTCATTTAACGATAGAGGAAATCTCCGAATTGATGCAACGAACTTTTTTTGTGGTGGGAATAAGCTCTTTTATACAAGGATGGCTCGGACATCGATATCCGATCGCTGACGGTCCTGCAGGTTCATGGGTCAGTGTATTTGTCATTTTAGCGGGTATGGCGATTCAGCAGGGGGAAAGTACGACAGAAACATTACAACTTTTAGAAGGTGGCTTGCTAGTTACGGGATTTTTACTATTTATTCTCGGTATAACTGGCCTGGTTAATCGGCTGATGTTTTTGTTCACTCCTTTAGTTACTGGTTCTTTTCTTTTGATTCTGACTCTTCAACTAAGTGGTGTATTTTTAGAGGGAATGCTCGGAATACAAGAACAGTTCAACCTGGATTATGGAATAGCAGCGATTTCATTTGGCGTATTTGTTTTAGTGATTGTGCTATCAATTAAAGGAAAAGGATGGATGAAAAGTTACTCCGTGCTGTTAGGAATTTTAATTGGGTGGGTACTATATTTCTTATTGGGAAAAACCCCCAATACGATTTCCACACAGGCTTCCTTTATTAAATTACCAGAAATTTTTGCATGGGGGACTCCGCAGTTAAATGCTGGAATGGTTATAACCTCCATTATCTTTACGTTTATTGTAGTCTCTAATACAATAGCGGCCGTTACGGCTGTAAAACAAGCAGTTCCGGAATCAGGGGAATCCGAAAAACAAACCATTAACCGCGCCAGTTGGGCAGGCGGTATTACACATGTTCTTTCATCTCTTTTTTCTACGATAGGAATTGTGCCATTGCCAGTATCGGCAGGCTTTATCCGATTAACCGGGCAAAAACGAATGATGCCTTTCCTGGTAGCAAGTTTAGCCTTATCAGGTATAGCCTGTGTTCCGGCGATCGTCCACTTCTTAGCCATGCTTCCCGCCCCTATTGCTTGTGCCGTAAGTTTAGCATCCTTTGTCCAAATGATCGGGATTTCGTTTCAGTCCCTTTTGAAAGACGAATTAGATCAACGCCGGTTAACTATATTAGGAATCACATTGCTAATCAGTTTTGGAATAATGTATCTTCCTAAAGGGATATTTCAGAGTCTGCCTACGATTCTCCAATATTTTTTAAGCAATGGTCTCATTGTTGGTACGATCATCGTAATTGTGCTAGAACAGCTATGGAAATCAAAAAACATTAGTGAAAAAAATCATATTTAATATTTACTTTTCAAGGAGTGTTTTTAAATGAGTCACGAAAAATTCATGAAATTTGCAATCGAGTTTTTGTTCTTTGGAAATAAATAAATAGCATTTTAACGGAACATGTTCTCCAAGAGAAAGAATATAATTTCACTCCTCAGGTAAAAAGAACGGAGCAACAATATTAGAATAGAGGCGTATATTTATGTGGAAGTGGATGATCGCATTTATAGGATGTATTCTCTTGCTGCAAGGTTGTATTTCTAACAATAGCGGAGAACCGAAAAAACAAGAAAAGGAGAAAGAAATCATGAGCGAAGGATTAAATAAAGAGTTGCTTCAAGCAGCAGAACAAGGAAAGGCAGACGCCATAAGCAGACTCATTAAGGAAGGTGCGAATATCAACGCACAAGACTCAAAAGGACGGACTGCCACTATGATTGCAACCTATAACAATGATGTAGAAACTGCAAAAGTATTTATTAAGGCAGGGGCAGATGTGAATATCCAGGATGATATGAAAAACAATCCCTTCCTGTATGCTGGAGCGGAAGGGTATATAGATATTCTAAAACTTACGATTGAAGCAGGGGCCGATCCGGCGATTACAAACCGGTATGGGGGAACAGCTTTAATCCCTGCCTCAGAACATGGATTTGTGGATGTAATCAAAGAACTTCTTACCCATACGGATATTGATGTGAATCATGTCAATAATCTTGGTTGGACAGCTTTATTGGAAGCAATTATTTTAAATGATGGAGACGAAAAGCAGCAGCAAACGGTGCAATTGCTGATAGAAAATGGGGCGGATGTGAACATTCCAGATAATAATAAGGTGACTCCATTACAACATGCACGTGAGAAAGGCTTTAAAGAGATTGAAAAAATTTTGTTAAAAGCAGGGGCAAAATAAATACTTGAACCTATTATTTTTGCTAAACCCAAATAATAGCTTTTTTTAAACCCTTATCTGTTCACATTAAGGAAAGATGATTTATCAGTAAGGGATTATACCTCAAACAGTCAGGCGCGTTCTTGAATAAAGCTCTCAGATTTAAACGACTTTATTGTTTTACTTTTAAGTGCAATGAAGTACACTTTTCACAGGCTTATCCTTTTGAAATGTCCGTCCAGCCTCACTTCACCAAAACTAAACAACTTTATTTTTACCCCGCCCTCATATTAGGACAGGACTATATGTGTTTTTGTATTAAAATTAAATAACTTTAATGTCACATTACAATTTTGTTTTGTTAAAGCAGGTTGCACTCTAGATCAATCTGAAGGAATGTCTCAATTTTAGAGACATTCCTTTTTTTCTAGCCCTATAATATTTAATTTCTTCTTGAAAAACATTATTCTCACGAC
>NZ_JBALOZ010000076.1:7642-62847 GCF_036965125.1 Bacillus sp. JJ1503 | reverse complement strand
TATTTGAAGTTACATGTGGTGTAACTTCAAAGGTGTTAGGCGAAACCCAAATCTTAGGACAAGTTCGAACGAGTTTTTTGCTTGCGCAACAGGAAAGGACAACTGGGACTGTCTTTAATCATACTTTTAAAAAAGCAGTCACCCTAGGAAAGCGGGCTCACACAGAAACAGAGATTGGCAGTAGGGCTGTTTCAGTCGGTTATGCAGCTGTGGATGTAGCAAAAAAGTTCTTTGCAGGATTTCAAGACCTATCCATCCTTATTATCGGTGCCGGTGAAATGGCAGAATTGCTTCTGAAAAATATTAATAGTAATGGGAAAAATAAAATTACAATCATGAATAGAACTTTTGAGAAGGCAAAGGTATTGGCAGAACAATACGATGCTGAACCAATGCCGATAGAAGAGCTGCCAATTAAAATGATTGGAACAGATATTATCATTAGTGCTGCGTCTGCAGAGAGTTTTATCATTAACCCAAAAATGATTAACACAAGTAAGTCTCAATTATTTATAGACTTATCTGTTCCTCGAAGTATTAATCCTGATACCAATGAAATAAAGAATGTTACTCTTTACAATATTGATGATCTCCATGACATCATGAGTACTAATCTATTAGAACGGAAGAAGGCTGCAAAGAAAATCATGTCACTAATCGAGGGAGAAATGGATGAGTTTATTAATTGGGTGAATTTATTAGGTGTAGTCCCTATTATCTCTGCACTTAATAATAAGGTCTCAATGATCAAAAAAGATACAATGGCAAGCTTGTATAGGAAACTTCCAAATCTATCCGAACACGACAAAAAGGTATTAGAAAAGCACATGAATAGTATTGCGAACCAAATGTTAAAAGAGCCTTTATCCTATATTAAAGAATTAGCGGAGTACCCTGATTCAGACCAGGAGCTAAATGTAATTAGTAAGGTGTTTAATATAAAGGAATCAGTAGAAAAATATCGTGAAGATCAGACATCCCTCACAAGTTAATGCTATATAGAATCTCCAAATGGTGGCAAGTATAATATATATTTTATCTTTAATATGAGATATTTGAGGTGAAGAAAATGATTCAAACATTTCCGGCAACATCCCGCTATTCCGTAAAAAACGACTGGTTAGAGAGCAACTTGAGTTTTTCGTTTGGTGAATACTATGATGAATCCAATATCCAGTTTGGCCCGATTCGTGTTTTTAATGACGATACCATTCAAGCTGGAAAGGGGTTTGGCATCCATCCGCACAGGGAAGCAGAGATTGTATCCATTGTTTTGAAGGGGCAGCTTAAACATGAGGATAGTCTAGGTAATACGGGGATCCTACAATTTGGAAATGTTCAGCGTATGACTGCTGGAACAGGTGTCCTTCATTCTGAAATGAATGCTTCTTTGGAAGAAGAATCTAGCTTTTTACAGCTATGGTTTAAGCCTAATCAAAAACAATTACCCCCATCCTATGAAGATATTGAATATAATGTTGATGCTATGAAAAATCAGCTGTTACCTATCGTTTCTTCAAAAACTATTAATGGAGCGGCGAAAATTCATAGTGATGTTACCTTATACTTATCCAAATTAGAGGCTGGAAAAGAGATTATCTATCAACCAGAACAAGATAGAAAACTGTTTGTGTTTGTTATTGAAGGAGAACTTCTTTTGAACAATGATGTGATTGTTGGAAAAAGAGATAGCACACGAATAACAGAACAAACCGAACTTGTTTTAAAATCAACTAAAGAAACCTTCTTTTTATTGATTGATTTAGGTGGTGAGTAATATGTTATTAATTCGTCATTCGATCGGAAGCCGCCTTTTTTATCAAACAGATGACTATAAGATACAGCCAACTGGTGATAAGTGGAATGTTTATTTTTCCATTTCCGAAGAAGAGGCAAGTGAGATTATCAAATTTAAAGAGGAATTAAACTTATTTGATGTAGAGCAAAACCAAAAGACTTGGTACTATTCTTCAGATGCAAATATTGAGTATAACAAGAATCAAATAATTATTACTGCAGACCATAAAACAGTCTATCCAGTATAGAAATAACAAAGAGAGAGGAACATGAAAAATGACAAAAATCGCTATCTTACTAGGCAGTCTTAGAAAAGAATCTTTTTCAAAAAAACTAGCAGCAAATGTTGCATCTTTATTCCCTGCAGGATATGAAGCTGAAATAATAGAGATTGGGAATTTAGCTTTATATAATCAGGATTTCGATGATGAAAACAACGTTCCAGCGGAGTATACTTCATTCCGTAATAAAATGAAGGAAATTGATGCCGTTTTATTTATAACGCCAGAATATAACCGTTCTGTACCAGCTGTTTTAAAGAATGCCCTTGACGTAGGTTCTCGTCCATATGGAGCAAGCGTATGGAATGGTAAACCAGCTGCGATTATCAGCCAATCTCCTGGAAATTTAAGTGCATTTGGCGCAAATCACCATTTACGCCAATCTCTTGTTTTCTTGAATATGCCACTAGTTCAACAACCTGAAGCATATATTGGGAATGTTGCAGCTTTATTAGATGAAAATGGAAAAGTTAAAGATGAAGGTACAATTAAATTTTTACAATCCTTTGTAGATGCGTTTGTTGATTTAATTAAGAGATATCAAAGCTAAAGATAGTCAAATCTTATGGACTCAATCCAATTCCAGGGTTGGGTCTTTTTTATCAAATAGGATTTTGTGAAAAATAATAGGGTTGTTGACAAAAGTAAAGATAAGTATTAATATTATCTTGAATTCAAGATAAATAAATTTGAGGTTATTGGGGGTAAAATAATGGAGAGAACATGCACGAATTTGCCCTTTCTGATATTAATGCAAACATCAAAAGAAATTTATGATCAAATAAAAGAAGAAATGGCACAAAATAAATTAAGTATAACGGAATTTTCCGTTTTAGAGGTACTATACCAAAAAGGGAAACAAACCATTCAGCAAATTGGAAAGCGCATTTTAATCTCAAGCAGTTCAATGACCTATTGTTTAGACAAGTTAGAACAAAAAGGCTTACTGAACAGAACGGCCTGTCCAGACGATCGCCGAGCGATACATGTTTTATTAACTGATGAGGGAAATGAATTGATGAAGGAAATCATGCCTAAATATCAAGAGTTAGTTGATGGTCTTTTTGATTCACTAAATTCTGAAGAGGCAGAGACATTAGTGCATCTTTTGAAAAAGGTAAGGAATAGAGTATAAACTTAGATTTTTTTTGATAATATATCTCGATATTGAGATACTAAATTTTAGCCTAAATAGTTATAAAATAGGAGTGAAAATAAATGAATAAAAAAACAATGGGTATTCACCATATTACTGCAATCGTAGGGCATCCCCAAGAGAATATAGATTTCTATGCTGGAGTTTTGGGCTTGCGTTTAGTGAAACAAACGGTTAACTTTGATGATCCGGGCACTTACCATCTATATTTTGGCGATGAAGGCGGGAAGCCAGGTACAATTATTACTTTTTTTCCATGGGCTAATGCTTATCAAGGAAGGATTGGCGATGGTCAAGTAGGCGTTACTTCTTATGTTGTTCCTAAAGGGGCTATGAGTTTCTGGGAAGAGAGATTAGAGAAGCTTAATATTTCTTTCACTAAATCAGAACGGTTTGGTGAGCAATATCTGGAATTCGATGATCCACATGGGCTTCGCTTGGAAATTGTGGAGCGAGAAGAAGGGGAAGTCAATAATTGGACCTTTGGAGGGGTAACTCCAGAAGTAGCAATCAAAGGCTTCGGAGGTGCCATATTATTATCCGCTCAGCCAGACAAAACTGCAGAACTGTTAGAGAAAGTAATGGGACTTGAGCTTATCGGGAAAGAAGGAGACTTTATCCGCTTCCGTTCTTTAGCTGATATTGGGAATATTATTGACGTGAAAGCAACTCCGTCTGGAAGAGGACAAATGGGTGTTGGAACCGTTCATCACATCGCATGGAGAGCGAATGATGACAATGATCAATTAGAATGGCAGAAGTATGTGGCAGCAAATGGTTATGGTGTCACTCCAGTTCAGGATAGAAATTATTTTAATGCCATTTATTTTAGAGAATACGGAGAAATCTTATTTGAAATTGCAACAGATCCTCCAGGCTTCGCTCATGATGAATCGCAAGAAACAATGGGAGAGCAGTTAATGCTGCCTGTACAGTATGAACAATATAGAGAACAGCTTGAACGTAGTTTGATACCGATTAAGGTGAGAGAATTAGATTAATTAAGTGAAGGAATGATTCCTATGCTTTCCATTGATCCTAATACAAATACGGAAAGAGAAAATTATAAATTTCTAATTGGAAGCATTATTCCAAGGCCCATTGCATTTGTTACAACTTTGTCTGAAGATGGCGTTTTAAATGGTGCCCCTTTTAGTTATTTTAATATTGTATCTTCTAATCCCCCAATGATTTCTTTATCGATACAACGTTCCGCAGGGAGACAGAAGGATACTGCCAAAAACATTCTTGAGAAAAAGGAATTTGTCGTGCATATTGTCGATGAACAAAATGTTGAAAAGGTAAATAAAACGGCTGCCAGTCTGCCTCCTCATGAGAGTGAAGTGGAGTTAGCAGAATTTACACAAATCGACAGTGTGAAAATTTCTGTTCCAGGTGTTAAGCAAGCAAAAATTCGAATGGAATGTATACTCGAGCATTCCTTGGAATTGGGAGATAAAGATTTGCCTGGCTGTGATTTTATCATAGGAAAAGTGGTTCAGTTTCATATAGAAAATGATATTTATGAAAATGGAAGAATCGATTCAAAAGGGTTGGCTGCTGTAAGCCGTTTGGCGGGAAATCATTATGCGAAAATCGGAGAAATTTTTGAAATCGAAAGACCTAAATAGTAGGAGGATAACGAATGAAACATATATTTAATAAAGGAAAAGATCCGAATAAACCAACTTTTTTAATGCTTCATGGGACGGGAGGAAATGAATTAGATCTACTGCCCCTTGCCGAAATGATTGATGATGAGGCCTCTGTATTAAGTGTGAGAGGGAATGTTTTAGAAAATGGAATGCCTCGATTTTTCAGAAGATTAGCTGAAGGGGTTTTTGATGAAGAAGATCTCATTTTCCGCACAAAAGAATTAAATGAGTTTCTCGATGAAGCAGCAGAAAAATATGGTTTTGACCGAGACAATATTATTGCCATTGGCTACTCAAATGGAGCGAATATTGCAGCAAGCTTATTATTTCACTATCAACATGCTTTGAAGGCTGCCATTCTTCATCACCCTATGGTTCCCAGAAGAGGAGTAGAGCTTCCTGATTTATCCGGAAAATCTGTGTTTATTGCAGCTGGAACAAATGATCCAATTTGTTCACCAGCCGAATCTCAAGAACTTCAATCACTATTAGAAAAGGCAAATGCAAAAGTTGAACTTCATTGGGAAAATAGAGGCCATCAATTGACAGCTGAGGAAGTTAGAGCAGCTGGCAAATGGTATCTAACTTTATAATGCAGTTCATGGTTTTGGGAAGTAAGAAGATTGCAATTAATAATATAAATCAACCTATGCATTAGAATTTGGGTGGTCATGATGAACTCGGTATATCAACCTTTAATGACTGATAATATATTGGATCTTATTTGGAGTAATTCAACAGATGCTATTTTTGTTCTTAATTATGATGGATCAGTAATTGACGCCAATCCAGCCTTTCAAAACATGCTTGGCTGGAATACGGAGGAACTAAACGGTATTGCGTTTCCTCCGTTCATAGCCAATATGACAAAAGAGGAGCACCAAGCACTTATAAGCCAATTAAAAGATGGTCAGAACTTCCCTTATATGATTGTGAAAAGAAGAGATAAAGATGGTGCAATGTTGGATATTTTAGCATCCTATTGGTCTGTTAATAATAAGAGGATTCTTGCAATTGGGATGTATAAAAATTTTACGGAGCAAATGGAAATACAAAAAAAGCTTGAAGAAAGTGAATATTGTTATCGAACGCTTGTCGAATATTTACCCGATGCAATCGTAAAACAATGTAATAATAAAATAAGATTTGTAAATTCATCGGGGATGGAATTTTTCGGTGTAAACAAGTTAGAAGATATTTTAGGCTATTCCATTTGGGATTTTGTGACAAGCGAAGGAAAAGGAAAAATCCAAAAATTATTTGATGACGTTTATGATAACAATATTCGGAACAGTCCAAAAGCGATTGTCGATCATTTTGTACGACAAGATGGTAAAGAGATATGGGCAGAAGTTAAAGTAATACCAATCGGAAGAAGGGACCAGCCAGATATTCAAATTGTCTTTCGTGATGTCACCGAAAAGAAAAGATATGAATCACAATTAGAATATCTAGCCTATCATGACCCATTAACTGGATTAAAAAATCGGAGAATTTTCACAGAAATAGTTACAGAATCCATTGAATCAGCGAAAATAGCTAAGGAAAAAATCGCTATTATGTATATTGACATTGATAAGTTTAAATCAATAAACGATACCTATGGTCATGACGTTGGAGATCAATTACTTCAAGAATTTGCTAAAAGATTAAAGTCCTGTGTGCGTGAATTTGATGTTCTTTGTCGTGTAGGCGGAGATGAATTTCTTGTTTTACTGAAGGGTATCAAAGAGGTAATGGAAATTGTCAATGTTGCAGAGAATATGATTTTAGCTTTTCAAGAACCTTACAAAATGATTGGTTCAAAGCTTCATGTAACATCTAGCATAGGCATCGCTGTTTTTCCAGAGAACGGAAGGGATTGCCAGACACTAATTTATCGCGCGGATAAAGCCTTGTATCGTTCTAAAGAAAAAAGAAATCAGTATATGTTTGATGGGATTTCTTCCGGAATTCTCAATAAAATAACATCCAATTAATGGGTGTTGTTTTATTTTTAGGGTGGTCACAATTGTGTCCGCTTTTTTTTTCGTTATAAATTGATTCATGTAAAAATGGGAATGTTAACTTGTGTAAATACATTATTTAAATAAAATATATAGTCTTTTCAACAAAAGGTTATCGAATCCAAAAATGTGTCTTATTAAAAAATTAGTTTTTCCATATAAGGGAGTTGAATAATTTGATTTCTAAACGCACAAGAAATTGGATTCTAGCTTTACTTTTTATCGGTTGGTCTTTAGGCAACCTGGATCGTTATATTATGAATTATGCTGTGTTGTCCATTACGGAAGACCTGAATTTGAGCGCATCTTCAACCGGACTCTTACTCAGCAGCTTTTTTGCTGGATATGCGATTATGCAAATGCCTGGGGGATGGCTAGCAGACCGATTTGGGCCTAGAAAAGTTCTCATTACCGCAGTTATTTTGTGGTCGATCTTTACTGGATTGACGGGTGCAGCTTGGTCCTTAGCCTCTATGGTTGTAATCCGTTTTCTATTTGGTATTGGAGAGGGTGGCTTCCAGCCTGCTAGCTCAAAAATTATATCCATTACGTTTCCGAAAGCAGAACGTGCTCGGGCGATGTCAGTAATGCTGTCTTCGAGCGGGATTATTGCGCTTATTATCCCGATCGCATCTGCCGGTCTGCTTACAACGATAGGCTGGCGCACAACATTTATCATATTTGGAATCGCAGGTGCTATTATTGCAGCTCTTTATTGGCACTATATAAAACTTCCTGAAAGCAATTCAGAAGATAAAATGAATCAAACTGCTGTCTCGAATCAAAAGGGTATTTTTAGATCGCTGTTTAAAACACCTATGATATGGAATTTGATTATCGCCTATTTTTGTATTTATGCAGTTAACTGGGGGCTTGCAGCATGGATCCCGACTTATTTAGTGAAAACGCGCGGTCTTGATTTAATTTCTCTTGGCTGGGTTCAGACGATACCAGGAGTAACATTGTTAGGAGGGATTTATTTAGGCGGTTATATCATCGATAAGCTCCCAAAAGGCCGAGAAAGATTGGCAGGAAGTCTTTCATGTGCCTTTATTGGAATACTGCTCTATTTAATGTTCACAGCCTCAAGTGTTGCATCATTTATTACGTATCAAACGATTGTTAATTTGTTTATTGCCTTTGTGATTATCCTATTGCCAGCAATTATACTAAAACAATTGCCTTCTTTAGTTACTGGTACAGCTATGGGAATTGCAAATACAGGTGGTCAACTAGCTGGTTTTGTCACACCAATGGCTATAGGGTTTATCGTTGATGCATTTAATGGTTCCTTTCATGCTGCATTTTGGATGTTAATTGGATTCTCCATAGTCTGTATCGTAACACTTTTAACGATAAGTGATAAAAAAGGGGAACTGCTCAAACAAAATGAGGCCGAGCAATAGAGGTGTGATCAATAAGGAGGTCTTTCTCATGGAATTACATACACTCATTTCTGATCTTATCGAACAAAAAAGTGAGAAAATTATTGAGTTAAGCGATAAAATTTGGAATTGCCCGGAAATCTACTTCGAAGAACATCAATCATCTGAATACATATGTAAGGCGTTGGAAGATGAAGGGTTTCAGGTTGAGAGAGAGGTTGCCGGACTGCAGACAGGGTTTATTGGAAGCTATGGGGATGGTAAACCAATCGTAGCTATTTTAGGAGAATTTGATGCTTTATCAGGCTTGAGCCAGAAAAGGGGCCTTACTGAACATGAACCTGTTATTGCAGGCGGTCATGGGCATGGATGCGGTCATAACTTGCTAGGAGCCGGGGCTTTTGCTGCTGCAGTTGCCATTAAAGATTATATGGAGCAAACAGGCTTACTGGGAACGGTTCGGTATTATGGTTGTCCTGCTGAAGAAAGCGGATCTGGAAAAGCGTTTATGACTCGTGCTGGATTGTTTGATGGCGTTGATCTGGCGCTTTCCTGGCATCCATTCACAAAACCTAGCATTATGAATGTCAGCAGTCTTGCCAATTACTCAGTGACTTTTAAATTTAATGGAAAGAGTGCGCATGCTGCGGCTGCTCCTCACTTAGGCCGAAGTGCACTAGACGCAGTAGAATTGATGAACGTTGGTGTCAATTATTTAAGGGAGCATATGGTTTCGGAAGCGAGAGTGCATTATGCGATTACGGATACAGGTGGAGCTTCCCCGAATGTCGTACAACCTCATGCGGAAGTTATCTATTTAATCCGCGCACCGAAAAAGCGGCAAGTAAAGGATTTATACGAACGTGTTTACAATATTGCTAAAGGTGCAGCCCTGATGACTGAAACAACGATGGGAGTCGAGTTTGAAGGTACTGCATCGAATTTAATACCGAATACTACATTAGCAAATGTGATGTATAAACATTTAACTGCAGTTGGTGTTCCTTCTTATGATGAATTTGACCAGCAGCTCGCTCAAGAAATTCGAGCTACTTTTTCTCAAGAAGAACTTGATGCTGACCTTGCAGGTTTGGATAAAGAAACCCTTAAGATATTGAAAGATAAAAATATTGCAGATGTTATTCCGCCTCTCGGAAAAGAGGGGGCATTATCTGGGTCCACCGATGTTGGCGATGTTAGTTGGGCAGTGCCAACGATGCAATGTATGACAGCATGTTGGGCGCTCGGAACACCTTTTCATACTTGGCAAGTCGTATCACAAGGTGCCATGCCTATTGGCTACAAAGGCATGCTGCAAGCAGGTAAAGTTATCGCTTGCACGGCGATCGATGCCATTCAAAATCCAGAAATCATTGAAAAAGCGAAGTCAGAATGGAAAGAACGTTTGGAGGGGGAATCATATGTTTCATTAATTCCTGAAAATATGGTGCCGCCTCGAAAAGCAGCCAAATAAAATAAGTTTATTAAATTGGTTTATGATGAGAATTTACTTAATTCTCATCATTTATTTTGCTTCTGCAGAAAGGAAAGATGGAACATGACTGTAGCAACAGAGAATCCAGTGTCCTTTAATCTCTAGAAAAAAAGAATGGAACAACAGTCCTCTTATGCAAAAAAAAAGAACTTCTTTGTTAGCATTAAAGAAAATTCACTTCAAGTGAAAACTAGATCCAAAGTGTCCGTCATTGGTGTTATGACGGACATTTCAAGCGGTAATGCGAGTCGAAGTGTCCGTAAATGTAAGCAGACGACTTATTTTACTGAAAATATAAGTTTTAGCACGATAATGTGAGGAAAATGAAATTTTGGGAACCATTGGATCGCATGGGACGTATATAAAAGTAGAAAAAACGGCTCTTGTCACTCTTTGGGCCATCATGAAGATTCAGCGATTTAGAGGAGTGCCAGGGTACATAAAGAGAGGCAGGGAAACAATGTCTAGCGAATCAGTATTAGGAAAAGATCGAATTGTCACTTTAGATGTTATAAGAGGGTTTGCCATACTAGGTATATTTTTAGTGAATATGCCGTCTTTTACAGGAAGCGAATTTATGGTCTATACAGGCGTGGATAAAACCATTCGAATGCTGTTTGATATGTTTATCCAAACGAAATTCTATACCATCTTTTCTTTTTTATTTGGACTTGGATTTTATATTTTTATGACACGAGCGGAAGCAAGAGGGGAAAAAGTATTCCGTCTATTTTCTAAAAGGCTGCTTGCTTTGCTATTATTCGGTATTTTGCATCTAGTATTTCTTTGGGAAGGCGATATTCTGCATTCTTATGCGTTAATAGGATTCTTTCTATTATTGTTCTATCATCGGAAGGCAAAAACGGTACTTATTTGGGGACTCATCCTTATTTTTCTATTCCAATTTATAACTGGGGCATCAGCATTATTAGCGTATATTGGCGAACAATTTGACGAATCGTTAAATATTTCGGGACAGCTGCAAATGGAAAGGATGGAAGAGGGAGAAAAGAAGATTGAGGCCTATACAAGTCTATCGTACCCTGAGTTGTTGAAATGGCGTGTTCCTAATGAATTAAAAGAAATAATAATGAATGAACCTTTTGTTATTCCTGATATACTTGGGATGTTTTTACTTGGTCTGTATGCAGGTAAAATCAACTTATTCCGCAGGGTTGCTGAATTGAAGCGTAGACTCCGTATTATACAGTTAATTACGCTTTTGCTCAGTATTCCTCCGCTGGCTGCTATTGTTTTCAGTTACTCCAAGCTAGAAGAAGTAGTATTTATGCACAGTCTAGGAAACTATTTTTACCTTCATTTTAGCGGATTTACTTTATCCATCTTCTATATTGTAACGATTGCACTTCTGTTGGAAAAGCAAATCTGGCAGCGTCTATTAAATCCGTTTCGCTATGTCGGCCAAATGGCGTTAACAAATTATTTATTCCAGACTTTTTTTGGTGTCATTGTATTTTATGGATTTGGTTTGTTCGGACAAATATCGTTATCGATGGGACTCCTATATTCACTTATCTTTTATTGTGTACAACTCATCTTTAGCCATCTTTGGTTAAAAAAGTTCCGGTTTGGTCCTTTCGAATGGTTGTGGCGAGTTATGACGTATGGAAAAGCACAACAATTTAAGAGGGATGTAAGTAATTAGCTGAAACAGTGATTATTGTTGATTTAGCCATATGTGTGCATGTGAACGTTTTTTTTCGAGAACATGTGCGCATATGGCTATTTGCAAGTTGTTTGAATAGTAGTGTTCTAGTTATTTTATACTTTCATCTCCTTTAGTAAAACTTGTTTTTTAGACGTAGAGTTTGCAATCAAAACGCCAGCCAAAATGAGCAAAGCACCAAAATAACCTTGCATCCCCATATTTTCATGCAGGAAGATGAATGCAAATATGGCTGCAAAAATCGGTTCAAGCGAAAAGAGAAAACCAGTGCTTTCAGGAGTTGTGTATTTTTGAGCAATGGATTGCATGACAAAGCCAAAAGCAGAGCAAATGAGCGCCAGGCCAAGTATTGCTAACCAATCGATCATTCCAGTCGGTAAAATAGGCGTTTCGAATATAAAAACTCCAATGGTTGCATAAAGGCAAGTAAATCCGAGCTGATAAATGCCGAGCTGAAGGGTGTCTACCTCTCGAGCAAAGAGGTTTGTTAAAATAATGTGGACCGCATACAGGAAGGCGGCAATCAAACAATAAAGCGAGCCCAGCGCAAAAGTAAAACCATCTTCAATCGTAACTAGAGCTAAGCCAATAGAAACGATTATTACTCCATAGACAATTTTTTTTCGAGGCAAATTTCGTGTGATGAAGGTCTGCAAAATGGGCACTAAAATAACGGTTGTACTTGTCAAAAAACCCGCTGAAGAAGCGGTCGTACTCTTCATGCCATACAAAAGAGCTACGAAAATACCACATAGCAGAGCTCCGACAATTGCACTGTATGTCAATACTTTAATATCTGCACGAATTATTTTTTTATAAAATATCGCCATCATAACGATAAATGCAATGCCAAAACGTAAGGCAATAATTGAAAATGCAGATATGGAATCCACACTAATTTTCATAAAAATATAAGATGTTCCCCACGCCATTGATACAGTAGCTAAAATCCAGTTAGCTTGTTTTTGTGTCATCATCGTAAGTACCTTTCAAGTATTTATTTTAAGATTGGCTATATCGTATCACCTGCATTTACATTAGTAAAACGAATATTTATAATACAAGTATTAATGATTCTAATGCAAGGAGTAGTGAGTATGAATACGTATTATGCTTTTATCAAAGCTATAGAAACAGGCAGTTTTACTAAAGCGGCAGAAGAGCTAGGCTATACCCAATCCGCTATTAGCCAAATGGTACATTCATTGGAGGAAGAACTTTCTACTATTCTAATTTTACGTTCTCGATCGGGTATAACTCTGACGCCTGATGGTGAGGAGTTTTTGCCGTATATTAGGAATATTTGTAACTCGCACAGGGAGCTGCAGGAAAAGCAAAAAGAAATGGAAGGGCTGGAAAGCGGGCTTATTCGAATTGGCACATTTTCTAGTGTTGCATGTCAGTGGCTGCCGGGATTGATAAAGGATTTCAAAAAACAGTATCCAGCTGTTTATTTCGAATTACTTCAAGGTGATTATACGGATATCGCTAATTGGATCAAAGATGGAAGTGCAGACTTTGGCTTTGTGAATCCGAAGGCAGTATCGAATTTAACTACTATTGATTTGCAAGAAGATGAAATGCTTGCTGTATTGCCAACAGAACACCCTTTAGCTGCTCACAATAATGTAACATTGAAAGAATTAACGAATGGACCTTATATCCTTTTAGATGAGGGAGAAATAAGTGAGCCATTAACTGTTTTTAAACAAAACAACTTTGAACCTAATATACAATACCGTGTACATGATGATTATTCCATTATGTCCATGGTTGAACAAGGCCTAGGTATCTCCATTTTACCGAAGCTTGTCTTAGAGAGATGCCCGTATAATATTATTACGAAATCAATCTCCCCCACTTTTGCTCGTACCATTAGTCTGGCATACAAGGACAAAAGGGTACTGCCAATAGCAAGCAGATATTTTATTGACTTTATTATTGGAAAATACACTACCCAGTAATTAATTAGGCTTTACAAACTAGAACTAACATGTTATTTTATATTCAACGTTGACTATTCAACATTAATTAACAAGGAGGTAATAACATGATTAATAAAATTATTGAAAAGGGATATTTTAAGGGGTTACAAGAAAAGATTGGAAAAGAGAAGTCAAAGGAAGCGCACGATTTGTATCTAACTGTTCTTGAAGAAAATAAGAGTTGGGCAACGGATAAACCTACTGAACTCAACTTAATTTTTACCTCAACGGTACTTGCTTCGTATAGAGTATTGAAGAAGTATCATTTTGAGAATTGGGAAGAAATTATCCGCTATTGTTTAATAGAAAGAACAAAAAGTAAGCAGCAATTTTTTATGAAATTGTATTTGCTTTTGGATCGTAAGCCTTTTAAACGAATTGTGAAAATATCTAAACTTAAACAAATAAAGCATTATGGAGATCATCATTTTACTCACCATATCGAAAAAGATACAGAACAGTCCTATCATTTGCATATAAAGAAATGCTTCTACTTTGACTTTTTCCGCTCAAATAATGCCATTGAGGTAATGCCTATTTTTTGCAGTATGGATGATATTTGGGGAGACCTTCTCCATTCTAAAAAGCATGGTGTGACGTTTTCGCGACCGAAGCTACTGTCTAAGGGAGATTCGTACTGCTTTTTCAAATTTGATCAAATAGATGAATAAATTGCGCTTCTCTTTACATCACTATTGAATAGTGTTATATTTTTACCACAATACTTAACGTTGAATATTTAATGTTGGAGTGGTGGTTATGACACGACTAATGGTACTTGGATTACTAAGGATTAAACCTATGTCAGGCTATGAGATGCAACAACTTTTACAAGTGAGTGCAGTGGACGAATGGGCTGGAATTCTCCCAGGTTCAATTTATCACGCCTTAAAGAAAATGGATAAGGAAGGACTCGTCAAAGTAACTAAAGTTGAAACAACAGGTCATCGTTCGAAAGCTATTTATGAAATAACGGATGATGGAGAACAAGAATATAAGAAGCTTTTAGTGGAATCTTTTCGTGAGACTTCCGTTTTTCTGCCGGTCCATTTATATACGGGACTATCTATGCTAAATTTGCCGAATCACCAGGCAGAACCAGATTTGATTGCTGAAGCAATAGCAGCACAAATTGAAGAGCTCTCCTCAAAGATGGATAAACTTGAAGCAGGGCAAACGACAAAGTCTCAGTTTATTGAAGTGAGTGAATTAACGAAGATCACTTTTCAAAATATGCTAGATCATTACAAACTCCAAATAGACTTTTTAAATAAAATATTGAAGGCAATGAGGAACAGCAAGGATTAGGAGGAAGGAGCTCTGTCCAATAATCTGGGAAAAGGGTACGCCAAGAACAGAGTTTCCTGCTCTTAACCGTTACGGTCGGATTCATCACGCAATTCGGTAATCCCGTCAATCTTTTTATCTTTGACCAGCAGAAATGCAGGATCTGACATTTCAAGTAAAGTTGGCACTCAAACATCTAAGCGGTTGACAATTCATAAAATACCATTTAAAGTGGAATTAAATTACAAGCAACGGAAGGGTGAACCAACTCAATGAAGTTCTAATCCTATTTACGAAAGCAAACAATTGAAGGGTATTTTTTTAGCGGATCTTATCTGCTTATTTCTGTTCCCCTCAATTGTCGTTTTTCAGAATAGGATTGGATTTCTATAGTGGACCCGGAAGAGTAATGGCTTCTGTATACTCTTTTTGACGTGCATCTATAAGTTTGCCAATGCCTCCTATTCTGAATGAAATAGGAGGCATTTTGTGTCTCCAGACTTTGTTCATAAGGAGATGTTAATATGCTTTTATTAGAAGCTCTTAATTTAAAGTACTTTGTACAGGATCGTTTATTAATAGATATTGAGCAATTGCAAATTCATCAGAACGATCGAATCGGATTAGTTGGCCGGAATGGAAGTGGTAAAACGACCTTACTGAAAATTCTAGCTGGAAAGATATCTTCGGAGGAAGGGACTGTCCATCATTATTCGCAATGTGAACTGATCCCACAGTTAAAACGAACAGATACAACGAAAAGCGGCGGGGAAGTAACTCAAGCATATATTAAGGAAGCCTTTCTTAAAGACCCAGATCTTTTAATTGCGGATGAACCAACGACAAATTTGGATACAGATCATATTGAATGGGTAGAAAAGAAACTAATTCAATGGCGAGGCGCATTTATCATTGTTTCGCATGACCGCGCATTTCTAGATGCTCTTTGCACAAAGATTTGGGAAGTCGATGGAGGAAAAATAAAAGAATATAGCGGTAATTATAGCGATTATGTGGCGGAAAAAGAATTAGAGCAACAACAGGAGAAATTAGCATACGAAAAATATGAAAAAAAGAAGAAACAATTAGAAGAGGCCCTACTCTTAAAAGAGAAAAAGGCTGATAAAGCAACAAAGGCTCCGAAAAAGGTAAGTAAATCAGAAGCAAGAATTACTGGTGCAAAGCCATACTTTGCGAAAAAACAAAAGAAGCTGCAAAAAACAGCGAAAGCCATTGAAACAAGATTAGAAAAACTAGAAAAGGTAGAAAAAGTGAAGGAACGCCCACCACTTAAAATGAACCTGCCTAATGCAGAAGCGATCAAAGACCGGATTATCTTACGAGCACAAGATGTGTCAGGCGTTATCGGCGAACGTGTTCTTTGGAATCAAACAAGTTTTTATGTTCGTGGAGGCGAAAAAGTAGCAATCATTGGTCCAAACGGGTGTGGAAAAACAACCTTAGTTAAAAAACTTATCAATCTAGATAATGGCATTACTCCTTCTCCATCTGTGAAAATAGGGTACTTTAGCCAAAATTTAAATATTATAGACGCAGAAAGGTCAATTTTAGAGAATGTCCAGTCGACTTCAAAACAGGATGAAACACTCATTCGAACGGTCCTTGCAAGAATTCATTTCTTTAGAGACGATGTGTATAAACATGTAGATGTTTTAAGTGGCGGTGAGCGGGTAAAAGTTGCGCTGGCCAAGTTATTTTTAAGTGATATTAATACGTTAATTTTAGATGAACCAACTAATTTTCTTGATACAGAAGCCGTAGAAGCATTGGAATCTCTCCTAAAAGAGTATGAAGGGACGATCATTTTCGTTTCCCATGACCGGCGATTTATCGAAAATCTTGCAACACGAATTTTAGCGATCCGAGATGAGAAGGTTGAATTGTTCGAAGGAACCTATCAACAGTATCTACATGATGAACCTCAAAAATTTCGAAATGTCGAAGAAGATCAGCGGCTCGTGCTCGAAACGAGAATTTCTGAAGTATTAAGTCGCTTAAGCATCGAGCCATCGGAAGAATTAGAAATGGAGTTTCAAAAACATTTAAAAGAAAAACAGAATTTAAACTAGGAAAAAGGGGTTAGGTTCCTCGTCTCGCTAATAGTATCGGGACAAGAAGCCTGCCCCTCTTTCCTATAGTGGAGCGATAATGGAATTTTTTCAGTATGAAGAACGCTTTAAAAGGGAGATAGGGGAAGTAGTTTTTTGCATTAATATCGAAATGTTATTAATACTAAGGTTAAAAAGAGCAAAAACTATCCATAAGCGGTTGGAGGAAAGGGTTTTTCGCCTTAATATTACATGACAGTAAGGAATGGTAAAAGTGGTAAGAGATAAAAGTACAATTATTCATATAATATTGCTGCTGATTGTTACGGCTGTTTTTATTTGGTCAGTTATCCGGCCTGCTGGGTATTTGATATGGATAATGGAAGTATTACCTGCACTTGTCGTATTAATCGTTGTAATTGCAGCCTATAATAAGTTTCGTCTCACTACACTATCCTATATCATTATTGCTATACTTTCGATTTTGACGTTCATTGGAGGTCATTATACTTACGCAGAGGTTCCTCTTTTTAATTGGATAAAGGATCACTTTGATTTAAAACGGAATAACTATGATCGGTTGGGACATTTCTTAAAGGGTTTATTTGCTATTGTGATCAGAGAAGTTTTAATAAGAAAGACTCCATTAACGAGAGGGTCGTGGTTAGTTGCTATTGTACTAAGTTTCTCACTTGCAATCGGTGCCTTATATGAAATTATCGAATGGTTATCTACAAAAATAAAAACAAGAGGAAATGAACCTAAGGAATTTTTGGGAATGCAGGGCGATATTTGGGACGCGCAGTGGGATATGTCATTAGCTTTTGTTGGTTCAATACTCGCACTACTTATTTTTTCAAAACTCCATAACAAGTTGTTAGAAAAAAGGAATTTCGGAAATAAAAGATGACTGTGCTCTTTACAAGTGGAAATGGGGTCATCGAGCTTTTCCACTCGATTTTAATACATCCTAATTTTATATGCTATAAAACTAATTAGTTGCTCTTTACGAAAAGTGGTGGTCAACGGTGAAGATGATAAAGCAAAATATAACTGTTAGCGTTGTATTTTTATTAGATGCTGTTTCTTATAACTAATAATAACATTAACTCACATTTTTTATGGCTTTTTTAGTCAATTTTACAAGCATTCTTCCCATTGACAATGAAAAAAGGTAACTGAATTTTACTGACACAGCATCGGCCAAGGAGGGGGTAATGATGAATTTCTTACTGTCTATGTGTTTAATAAAACCTTTTCCAACTTTTTCAGGTGATGCTTTAAAATCTGTTGGAATTGGAAGTGGTGAGGATGATTTTGTATTTGTTAATGGCGGATGCATGATATGAAATGTCACACCGCTATCAGCATATTCCATTCTCAAGCATTTAGCTAAGGATTCTATTGCCCCTTTACTGCATGCGTATGAACTTATATTATAAAATCCGGTAACGCCTACAACTGAACTTGTAAAGCATATCCTGCCGCATCTTTGCTCTTTCATAATAGGTAATAACGCCTCTGTCAAATTTATAGCACCATGAAAATTCACATTCATAACTCTATCGAAATTTTCTCTATTGTGCTCTTCAAAACTTTTGAATAAACATAAGCATGCATTATGGACAGCATAATTTATGCTGCCAAATTGGGATTTTGTTTGATAAACCGCCATTTTTACTGACTCAATGTCATGTACATCACATTTAAAACTTAACAGGGTTTTGGGAAAGGTATCTTTAAGTTTATCAATGTTATCGCAATTAATATCAAGCACTGCAACACAGTTTCCATTCTCAAGCCATTGTTTAGCCATGAAATAGCCAATGCCATTATTTCCGCCTGTTATGAATAATGTCTTCATACTTTCACCCCCTATAATACTATTCTTTATAATAATGCTGATATTTCACTACTCATTAAACCTTTTTATACTGGGTTCAATTATTTCTTATAAAATCTTTAAGAATTTCAATAACTTCATTCTATTCTAGTCATCAATCATTCATTAAATGATAAATTATTTGTCTTTTTGATTTTCCCTTTTTCAACTAAGTAGAAAAGAATCTGCCCGCCTGCCTCACTCTATGAATTAATTACAGCCATAAGGAGCATCCTTCATTGTTGGTTTCGGCTGCGACTCAACGAAACTGGATATGGAAAATCAAACAGAGGTAGAGAAAGAGCTTCGCAAATTTATTCCGGACATCGAGGTGATGGAGAGCACAGGCCATGACTGGATGGCCGATCCACTCTCACGAACATGGGCCATGTTGAAAAAGAAGCAATTAACGGAGTATCTGGCTGAACTTCAGAGGGAAGAAGAAGGGGTGTTTATCGCAGGTTCAGATTATGCAAATGGCTAAAACCTTTTTTTTGACAATTCGTTTCACTTTTTAGTAATGTAAACTGGTAAGATGCGAACAATAGAAATAGAACGATCTTTTATCACGTTCATAAAAGGGTTAAAAACCTTTAAGATATAAGAGTTTTCTTGAAGCGTTCGTAGTAGAGATGAAGTAATTGATCATTACTAGGAGGAATTATTATGTCACAAACTATCTATGTACCCGAACAGCAAATGTTCCTCGATGTTATTCAGGAACGCCGTTCTGTTCGTTCATATGATCCAACAGTGCGAATCTCACGCAAAGAAATGACGGAGATATTGGAGCTGGCAACATTGGCTCCATCATCATCAAACCTGCAGCCATGGCGTTTTCTAGTCATTGATAAGCCGGAGTTAAAGGAAAAGCTTCTGCCAATCGCGTTTAACCAACAACAGGTAGTCGAGGCTTCTGCCGTTATTGCTGTGCTTGGAGATGTGGAAAGCTACAAGAAATCCGAAAAAATTTATGGACAGGCTGTTGAAGCAGGTTATATGCCGGAGGATACGGCTAAATCATTTATCGAGCGTACGACCGGAATGTACTCTACCTTGCCCCCTGAAGTGGCGCGTCAAATCGTATATACGGATGGCGGCCTCATCTCGATGCAGCTAATGCTTGTCGCCCGATCCAAAGGCTACGATACGGTTCCGATGGGTGGATACGATAAAGCGAAGTTCGTTGAAGCATTCGGAATTTCCAAACAGTATGTGCCGGTCATGCTGATTGCGATCGGAAAAGCAGCGAAACCTGGACATCCAACAACACGTCTTCCTGTTGAGGATGTTGCGTTCTTTAACGAAATGCCATCGAAATAAGCAAAACATAATCATCAGGGGAATGTGTGGAGAGGGAACACTTTCCAATTAAAAATGATGTATGATAAGAAACCTGCCCCCATGTCCCATAACAAAATGAACTGCCCCGTAATTGTTAGACACAACTAACGATTACGGGTGTTTTTTGTAACAAAAGCTTTTTTTTCAAGGGCTGTACCCCTACTGGCTGCCCTTATTTAGAGGTCAAATCTTCTCTGTTTGCTGCTTCTGGAGGCTGCTCCATCCATCCATTTTCAATCATAAGTTTGGCGGCTGATTCTACAAACAAGGAGATATTTGCTAATGATTTAGTGTACATCAGTGCGATATCATGTCTGCCATTAACAGCTAAGGAATTTCCTACTGCTCGAATTTTCATGGAAAACATATCTACTTTATGAAATAACATTAATTTATCTGAAAAAGGAGCAACGATTGATGTAGTGACTAAATGGTCCAAATAGGATGGTGATGGCAAGTTTTCCTTATGCAATTTTTCTATATAGTGTTCAATTACTTTATTTGTAATATCTTCCCCTCTCTTAAACAATTCCCGAACATTTTTTGATTTTGCCGTTTGACAAAAGCTTAAGAGTATCGCTTTGCTAGTTACGTTATTCTCGATATTATCGTAAAGATGGGCAATTTCTAATGCGTGCATAGGTCTGATATCTCCAAAAAAGCCATTTAGAAAATCTTTATCGATAAATTTTACTTTCTCAGGTATTGGAATATAGGGTGGTTTCCTAATGAAGCCTTTATTCAATAATATGCTTTTAACTTGTTCGAGTAACTCAATCGTAGAATTCATGCAATAGAGAAAAAAGTCATTTACATCCTTTCTGAACACTAAAGGAATGGCGACATTATATATGCTCATTCCAGCTTTCCCTACATAATTTATATAATGTACGTAGAATTCATCTTCGAAAAGCCTCGGTGCATCAAGGTTTACATCCTTATCAGTAAACCCAGCTGGAATCGGAAAGTTATCCTTTTCAAAAATGTCCTCTATCGTGTTTAAAAATTCATGAACTAAGTTCAATGCATTGTCCAATAATTTTTTTATATCTTGATCCTCTACATGTTGAAGAAAGTAGCTAATCACACATTTTGACATACTATTCCCCATATATACTGCCCATAGTTTCCCCATTTCTGCTGATGTTAATTTTTCATTTTGATTTGCTGGTGTTTCGGCTGTTTTATATTGTTTGACCGGTTCCATCGCATAATCACATCCATTTTTTTATTTAGCATTCCCTCTCGCTTTAAATCCTTATTCTATTTTGTGGACTTGATCTTGGAAAAAAATAATTTCATATTTATTTGGCAAAATATAATATAAGTAAAGATATTCTTGTACCCATCCTCTTGTAAAATTACTCTCTTGATAAGGAGATACATAATGGTAAAAAAAGTTTTCATCCCTATTTTCTGTTTTGTTTTCATTCTCGGAGGATGCATACAGACTAAAACGATTGAAAAAATTCAAATCATTGAAAGTATTGGATATGATGCGGCTGATGACAAAAAATACGAATTAACATTAGGCGTTATCATGTTTAGTCCGCAAGAGAAAGGCTCTTTTACAGGTAAAACTATCAGCGCTGCAAATTTTACTGGGTATGGTGCTGTTTGGAATGCCGAAAGAGAATTGCCGAAAGCTGTCGCAAGCGGAAAAACCCTGATTGGTTTATTCGGAGAGGATTTGGCAAAGAGAGGGATTGGCACGTCTTTGGATGGAATAAAAAGACATCCATCCATTGGGAGGCAGGTTGACTTTTGTATAGTTGAAGGGGAAGCGAAAAAGTTGTTAGACGGAAAATATGAAATAATGGATCAGACGACTTCACGTTATATCAAAGACCTTATTACACATAGTAAAAAAGGAAATTTACCAACATCGAATTTTCATGAATTTATGTATGCCTATTATTCAAAAGGGCAAGATGCTTTTATGCCAATGCTAAAAAGACATGGAGAAAATGTCCAGCTATCGGGGCTTGCTTTCTTCCAAAAAGATAAATATGTTGATAAAATTGGAGCCGAAAAACTGTTCGTTTTTAAAATGTTATACGAGAATATGAATAGAGGAAGTTATGCTGCCTCCTTTCCAGATAAGGATATGTATATTTCGATGGAAAGCTTAAAATCCAAGGTGGATTATACGATTACAAATGGAATGACACACCCCAATATTAAGATTAATGTAAAAATGAATGCTCTAATAGATGAAGTGAACTCGAACATTGAGTTATTGACAGAAATGGACGTGAAAAAATTTGAGAGGTTGTTAGGAAAGGATTTAGAGGAGAAAGGATTAGAATTAATTAACCAGTTTAGAGAAAAGGGGATTGATCCTTTAGGAATAGCAGATAGAGCTAGAAGTCAAACAAGGGGATGGGAATTAAAAAAGTGGCAGGAATTATTTTCTGATGCCCCTGTTGAATTAAATATTAAAATTGATTTTCTGGAAACAGGTATATCTGATCATCATTAATAAAATATTGTAAAAAAACAAAAGAACCGCACGATAGAACGGTGATTCTTTTGTTTTTTTGTTTATCTTGGGATAATATTATTGTTTTTGTTTTGCCCCTTTCAGCTTATAAATAATTTTCTGTGCGATAAATAGGAAAGGAATGTAACCATAAATAAAGTAAAAACCAGCGTCACCAGCTATGCTTCTTAATTTTTCAATGCTTGTCCGTTTTTCAATCATCCCCACAGCTACTACTAAAACGAACAAAATGACAACTAAAAGGAACCTTTTGTTGACTGGAAATATCTGAATAAGGCCTCGGTGTGCACTCCATATTGTCAAACAAATAATTGGCAAAACGATAAATAACCAAGCTGCTATTCCAAAATGTTCAAACCGTTCAATACCTGGCAATTCAATGATTTTCCAAAACATAATGGTACTCCAAACAATATGCTTCAGCTGATCTTGATGATAATAAACGATAGTAATGATGGCGATGTAAACAAAAATAAACGTAGTAAATATGACAGCAAAATGAGCCCATTTTTGTGATTTTTCAGGATGCTTTATAAAGGGATAGAATATTAGTAACAATTCAAACCCGGTCATGCTGAGGGTCCCAACTTTTGCTGAAACCAAAATATCTGAAATACTATGATCCATAATCGGAAATAAATTGCCGAAATGGGCAAATTTCAGCGGAAAAAGAAAGGACAATAGCAGAGGGAGCATGTAAAGCGTACTTAAAAAGCAAATACCTGTTATAACTCGGAACCCATTAATGACAAAATAGCCTACAACCAAAAGAACAACTAGGCAAAAAAACCATACTGATATTTCTGGGAACACCCACAATTGGATGATTTCGACATAAACACGTAAGACGGTTAATCCTAGCATTAATATATACAATGTAAATATCAAACTAAGTATTCCCCCAACCCATTTTCCAAACAGCTCCCGGTGGATAGCGATGATATCGCCTTTCCCATTATTCAAGATTCTATATAAGATCCAAACTAGGACATGGATGCTCATCCCTGACAGAATAATGGAAATCCACATATCTTGTTCAGCTTGGCGGCTAATTTTGGCTAAGTCAAGAACCCCTACACCTAATTGCATTGCATTAATGATATAGAAGACAAGAAAGGGGGAAACTAGAAGATTTTCTTTTATTAGATTTCGCATCACGTCACCAGTTTCTGTAGGAGCGGGCCTTATCCATTCTTTCGATCAAATAAAACAAAGCAGCGGCCCACTCTTAAATTGTTAATTTTCATTATCATTTTTTTCATTAAGACGAGTTGGATTTGCGCGCATAGGATCTTCCGGTCGCTGATACATAGGCCGTTTAGCCTGGCGATTGAAAGGCATTCTGAAAAAAGCATCTTTTAAATCTGAAAGTCGAGGCGGAAAAATAGGCTCAATAAAAGGCCTTCCTAAAGATGTCAAATTGAGCAGGTGACCTACCATAAAGGCAAAGAAAACCGCGATTCCGATTAAACCCCAGATTTGCGCAAACACTAGAAATGGAAAGCGGATCAAACGGATTGTGTTGCTCATTTGATAAACGGGTGTAGTAAATGAGGCTAGTGCAGCCAGTGCGATAATAATCAGTAATACACTGCTAGTTAATCCAGCATCAACGGAGGCGGTTCCAATAACAATACCACCAACGATACCGATCGTTTGACCGACCTTGCTCGGCAGCCTTGCTCCTGCTTCACGCAATAGTTCGATGACTAATTCCAAAATAATCACTTCGAGAAAAGGCGGAAAAGGAACGTCTGCCCTGGATGTAATTAAAGTAGCCAATAAATCCAACGGAATCATTTCATAATGATACGTACAAATGGCAACATAAAATGGGGTTGAAAATACCGAAAATGTAACAGCAAACAAACGAATTAAACGAAAGCTCGATGCAATATACCAAACTTGAAAATAATCTTCGAATGCAGAAAAAAATTCAACGATCGTAATGGGTGAATAAAGGGCATGCGGGGATCCATCAGCCAAAATAGCAATTTTCCCTTCAGTCAGGACTGCACTCACACGATCAGGACGTTCTGTATCAAGCATTTGCGGAAAAGGCGAATTTTTATTATCTGAAATCATTTGAGTAATATATGAACTGTCAATAATATGGTCATATTCAATATCAGAAATACGCTGTAACATCGTATTGATATTTTCCTGATTCGCGATTCCGTCAATATATATGATCGCTACTCTTGTTTTTGAAACTTTCCCGACTTCGATTTCGCGTATTTGTAATTGCGGGAGCAGAAGCCTTTTTCTTATTAGGTTAATATTCGTATCAAGAGATTCCACAAAGGCTTCTTTAGGCCCAACGACCGTAAACTCTACCTCTGGCATTGTTACTTGTCTTCTTTCCACTGTAACAGCAGAAATCGATAGACAGCGCGCATCATGTTCATTCATCTGGATGATGATGGAGCCATTCATGATTTTCGATTGAATTTCCTTTACATCATCCGTTATGAGAATTTGTTCGATTGGCAGCAGCTTTTTAATCTCATCCAGGCTATTAAAGGAATTCTCCGTTAAATATGGAAACACATCACGATGAATGAAATCCGGATTCACCATTGTCTTAATATAACTTATCCAGCATCGTCCGCCTTTTGTTTCAAACTCAAACCTTTGGAAATCCTTTGATGGTTTTAAGGTGTTAATTAAATCTTCCATAGTAAATCTGTTAACGTTCTGCTTATCAGGCGATTTCTTTTTTGACCATTTTAGCCAATTAAACAATTTATGAAGCTCCTCCCCATGAAACCGCATTATAGAAGATCATCATTTTGCTTATGCTTTCATCAGGTTTTCTATCAAGATATCGACAGTCTTCTTCAATTTTCTGCATGATTTGTAATATTTACTATGCTTAAGGATATCCAAAAAGGCTTCTCATTATTAAATAAAATAAACCCTCTTAAACGAAGCCAAGCAGGATAGAAATAGTGAAATTGTCCATATTATTAGGAAAAGAAAGGCAACATTCCATCTGGGTGTGGCTAAAATTAGGGGCAGTCTTTTTTTATACAAAAAAAGGGAATTGAATGTACAGAGGGTGTGTAGAGTTGAATGTGTTTTATGGCTTATTGTGGATTCTGTCATTGGTTAAATGGGGTGATATGAAGAATTGGAAGAAGTATTATCCGACCATATTATTTTATGCTTTAGGTGACTTTCTTTATCTTTATCTATTATCAGACTTTTATCCAATGTGGAAATATGTTCCTCAGGGTTTGGATAAATATTTCGGCTTAACCAGTACCCATATAACTTTAGCCGCAATTTTAATTAAATATCCAGCCACGATCCTTATTTACCTATCTAAATTCCCAGATAGAAATAAGATAAAACAATTCCTATATGTGATAGGCTGGGTGTTGATTTATTTTATAAATGAATTAATCGATGTTAAGCTTAACCAGTTTACATACTTTAATGGCTGGAATTTATATTGGTCAACCATGTTCACTATTGTTATGTTTTTAATACTTAGAATCCATCATACCCGTCCACTATTGGCGTGGTTCTTTTCATTTCTTTTTATTTTCCTTCTATGGCAAGTATTTGATGTTCCTAGTAAAGTGTTTAGGTAAACAAAGCTCCTCAAGCAATGTTTAATACATAAAATGATTTTGACTCAATAGGTAGTTTAGAGCCCGTACAAAAATTATTTCGTAAGTTTAGAAAATTAATCAGCTTCATATATTTCTTCTCATGGTATTATTGTTTTTAGTCAGGAGGAGAAAGAAGATGAAACGATATATTGGGGATGGAATGCTGCTCTTTACAGCGATTGTCTGGGGCAGCGGGTTTGTTGTAACTGCGATTGCACTAGAATATTTAACAGCTTATCAGGTGATGGCAGGCAGATTTGTGATCGCAACCCTCATTCTAATGATCTTATTTGGATATAAATTCAAAGGGTTTACGAAGTCTATCATATGGAAAGGCGTCCTTTTAGGAACTTTTTTATTTATCGGCTTTGCCTTGCAAACGGTTGGTTTAGAATATACCACCCCATCCAAAAATGCCTTTTTAACAGCCGTTAATGTTGTCATAGTTCCAATTATTGCTTATCTCTTATATAAACGCAGAATTGATCGTTATGAAATGGTCGGCTCTTGTATAGCCATCGTTGGTATTGGATTTTTGTCATTGCAAGGTACTATGACCATTAATATTGGTGATGCATTATCTCTCGCATGTGCAGTTGCATTTGCTTTTGATATATTTTATACGAATCTTTTTGTTCAAAAGGAAGATGCTATATCACTAACGATTGTACAGTTCATAACAGCATCTTTATTAAGTGTTGTGGCAGTGTTCATTCATGGGGATATACCGACAACGCTAGAAAATGAAGCTATATATTCAATTGTGTATTTAGCGATATTCTCAACAACGATTGCTTACCTTTTTCAAAATATCGCCCATCAATATACTACGGCGACAAAGGCGGCTATTATTCTATCGACTGAATCCTTTTTCGGAATGGTCTTATCGGTTATCTTTTTACATGAAATACTGACAGGCCGTATGATCATCGGTGCTGTGTTAATCATGCTCGCTATATTATTTGCTGAAGTGAAGCCAGTGTTCCGTAAAAAGCGGGCTTTGGTAAAATAACCTGTTATTCAGAATAGGATTAAGAGCTGTATACCTACTGCTCAATAAAATAATTTTATAATACACTTTAAAGAGAAGAGCGTGTTTCTATATGACATGCTCTTTTTATTATTTTACAAATAAATGGAACGATTCTGTTTAAGTCAATGTCTAATAGGTAGGACGTCTAATTAAAACTGAGCGCGCTGTTGTCATATTGATAATGAAACAAAAAGGAGGGAAATTGTGTCCATTTTTAAATCATTCTCTAGCCATTCCTTTGAAAAATTAATTAAGCATGAGCAGGAAAAACTTTATAAAGTTGCCTATTCATATGTAAAAAATGAACAGGATGCCCTTGATATTGTGCAGGAAGCCATTATTAAGGGATATAAATCCTTTCATAAATTGCAGGATATTCATTATTTTTCAACATGGATGACTAGGATACTAATAAATACGGCAATTGATTTTATTAGAAAATCTAAGGATGTTATTTTGCTTGAACCAGACTGGGTTGAAACTGGTCTAAATGAGGAGAATGCTGCCATTATGGCGATGGATATTGAACAAGTTTTTGAGATGCTAAAGCCACAGCAAAAAACATTGTTGCTTCTTCGCTTTTACTACGGATATTCTATTTCGGATATTTCAGAAATACTGGATAAACCAGAAGGAACCATCAAGTCTCAATTACATAGGACACTTTATCAGGTAAAAGGAATGCTTGAAAAAGGAGGAGTCACGTATGGAGAAGCTTCAAGAAGATATTAGGAAGATGGTAAATAATATGCCTGTGCCATCAGATCAGCTAAACAAAACAGTCCAAGAAGCTTTAATAATGGGGAGAAGCGGTAAAAAACAGTCATTTTTAAGAAGCCAGAGGATACTAGCTAGTATTGCCTCCGTTCTCATTATAGCTATTGGAGGTATATTATTAAATTCATTCATGACAGGAACTTCAACTGGCCAACATGCGGAAAACATTTTATATAACAACGGGGATGAAGGATTAAAACTGATGGTTAAGGAGGGGAAAGTAAAAAAACTATCATTAGCAGCGGAAGATCAAAATATAAAGGTCATGCTGGAAGAGGCGTATTTGGACAATCATCAATTAGCCATATCCTACCACGTAGAGTTTAGTGATCAAATGAGGAAGAAATATGATACATCTGACATTGAATTAGAACTATTCGTGAATGACCGTTCAGATGGGAATTCTTATTTTAGCGGAATGAATACGAAGGATCTGATAGAAAAGGGAGATATTTTAAAGTTTTATAATTCGAAGGAATTCCCTATCACTTCAGAGCTTGAAATTCGTATTAAAAAGATTAACGATGTAGAGGGAGATTGGTCCTTTGCTTTCACCTTGCAGAAAGATAGTGAATACATTGAAAAGACTAGTCCAATTGTAAAAGAGGATGAGCTTGGAAATTCATTTGCTGTCAAAGAGGTTCAACTAACTCCATCCTTTTTGCTTTTGAACACTAAAATAGAAATGAAGCTGCAGGAAGCGATGCCTGACAACAGTTATCTTGATTTGTCATTGGTTGCGATTGGACCTGACGGGGTTATGTATCTAGAAAAGGCGGTTAGAAGCACAAGCAGCAATAAAAATGCTTATGACCAAATTGTTTCAGAAAGAATCTTAAACGAGAAAGTTGAAGTGCCTAGAAGTATTAATGTCCATTCTTATAAAATTGTTCCCTATATCTCAACGTATAAAGGAAAAGAGATACCATCCAGCAATGGAAAAGCCTATATGTGGGATAGTGTTACAGCACCTTTTATGAAGGGAGCCATTTTAAACTTAGATTCAAAAATAAAAGTATTAAACATCATAGAGAATACCGCAGGGACCGTTGTCCATTATGAGATGGACCCATTACAGCCTGTTTTCCCGAGAATCATAAATCAAAAGACCGATCAACTGTACGAGGCTATTAGCTTTAAACAACTGCCTAACCATATAGAAGTAACCTATCCAAAAGTTAGTCAAGAAGAACCACTTGAATTCAATATGATTGATTCTGCTTATAAAGTATTTTCAGATTTGCAAATTGATATTGATTTAAATGAATAAATTTTGGGGATATTCACTATGAATTATATATTCATATGATTCATCTTTAATTGTTGTGAGATAGTGCCTGAGCATATAATTTTTAAAAAATAGGTTTAGGCACCTACTCTGTAATGATCCCCCCGACTGGTGAAAAAGGCTAATCTTTATTCAAAACGGTACCATCTAATCTACGAGAAGTATATAGTGATAATAATTATTTGGAAGCTGCATATCTGAGAATTCATTTTGAATATTATTTCAAAGCGAATTCTTTTTTTTATGAGTTTTTTAGTATTGAAATAATATGTCACGACATGATATAGTCAAAATATGATATGACACGGTGTGACATATCGAGTTCCGATATACGGAGGTATAGAGGTGGAAAAGCTAATCAAAAAATATGTACCAATGTCCGAAACTGCCTTTTATATATTATTGACTCTTACAGAACCTCTTCATGGCTACGGGATTATTAAGCGTGTTGAAGAACTGACAAAAGGGCGAATTAGGCTTGGATCGGGCACCATTTATGGAACCTTAACAAAAATGCAAAAGGATGAATTAATTACTGTTTTTGCTGATGATAAAAGAAAAACGGTTTATGAAGTGACGCAACTTGGTAGGTCGGTTATGAAGGCTGAAATGGCACGTTTAAAGGAATTACATGTAAACGTTTTACGCTTTGAGGAGGATTTCATATGAAAAAAATGAAATGGCTTTGGAGTTATCGGATTGATCAGACGGAACGCTGGCTTACTCAAATGTCCAATGAGGGCTATCGACTTGTGAATTTTAATCATTGGTCCCGAAAGTTTAGATTTCAGGAGGGGCAGGGCAAGAAGGCCACATATGCAGTACATTATGGAAGAGGAGAATTGGCACATGGACTTACAAGTGCAGGTTGGGAATTAGCAGCCTCATCAGGAAAGTGGCAAATACTGAAAAATGAAATTTCTGAAATAGAGGCTTATCCTGCACGGGATGCTATTTTAAAACATACAAGAATGCATGCCTACCTATTTTTGCTGATAACTATGTTTATGCTTTCAATTCAGGTGCCCGCACTCCTCGTTTTTGGGACAATTTTTAGCATAACGAAAGGGCAAATTGGGGTATTATCGATTGCCGTTCCAGTGATCATATTACTTTTCTTGATTGGATTAACTGTTTTTGTTTTCCGTGCCTATCGTAGGTTTGAGTTAAGTGTAATGGATATGACGATTGAAAAAAAAGGTATGGGGCAAAGAGTGCGTAAATTATATCTTGGTTGGATGTATCAACCGTTCCAAACGAAGGAATGGCTGGAAAAAATGGCTAGTGAGGGGCTGGAGTTAGAATCAGTTTTCGGAGCAGTTTTTACATTCCGTAAAACGAAATCTCAAAAGATTATTTACGAAGTGAGCTTTGAACCGAAAGTGAATGCAAATTATTTCGCGCTCCACAAGGAAATGGGCTGGAAGCTAAAGTTTACGTCAAATATTACATGGCTCAACTATTCAATTTGGGCGAGATCCTACAGTGATTGGGAAGAGGTACCAGCTTTTACTTATGATCTACAGGAGAAGCGGCGCTACATGAAGAAGGCCTTTACAATGAATGTAGGTATGGGTGTATTCTTATTGTTTATTTGCATCCAAAGTTTGTATGTAAATGTTATTTCGAAGCCAGATTCATTTTTTGAATGGTCTTTTAGTGGGTTTTTAAAAGTAGCCTTACTATTATTAACGGTCATGTGGATTGTGTTATTGACAAAAATTATTGCAGGTTATCGGAAAGAATTAAAAATGCTAAATGGCTGATTCCTTATGATTGTTTAAATAACAAAAATCAACTTGTCTGACAGTTGACAATTATATGAAAAAGATGGTAATCTTCAAGAACACTAAACAATTTAGCGAAGGAGGTAAGGACAATGAGAATGATTAAAGTGAGCTTCAAGATGAAAAATTTCATACATTGTCCACGCCTATTCTCTGTGTAATTGTGAATTCCTGAAGCATAGAAGGGTATGGAGGAACTTCTATACCTTTTTGGAGATGCATGCTCTTTTTAGGGTATGCATCTTTTTTGTTGGAATTTTTTAGTGACCTATTAAAGAGGAGTAGATGACAATGAGAAGCAAACAAAAAAGACTGATTTTCAGAAAGGAATCTCTAGATAGTGGGTAGCCATGTTCATAACCTGAAAGAGAAAGAGGGTTTGATCGATGTTTGATGTTTTAGGGAAGTTAAGTTGGTTTTTCGGTAAGTATTGGAGACAATATACAATTGCCGTTATCTTATTAATTATTGCTAGTGTCCTTGAGGTGGTGCCGCCATATTTACTTGGCTCCATTATTGATATTTTGACTGCTGGTGATATGACAAAAGCAATATTGGGACAATATATTCTCATATTCATTGCGATTATTATTGGTGGCTATTTCTTGAACTTTTTTTGGCAGTACCGCTTATTTGAAGGGGCGATTAATCTCGAAAGAGTTATGCGCCGTAAGTTAATGCTGCAATTTCTTAAAATGACGCCAACCTTTTATGAAAAAAACCGTACAGGCGACTTGATGGCGCGTGCGACAAATGATTTAAATTCCGTGGCGCAAACGGCTGGCTTCGGGATAATGACACTCATTGATTCTACTCTATATTTAGGTGCTATTATTTTGGCAATGGGTTTCATGATTTCATGGAAATTAACACTCTTCGCCATGCTGCCAGTGCCGATTATGGCGGTGCTCATTCAGTATTTTGGGAAGCTTGTTCATGAACGATATATGAAAGCACAGGATGCATTTGGGGAACTGAATGATAATGTCCTAGAATCTGTTGCTGGAGTGCGTGTCATTCGTGCCTACGTGCAGGAGACAAAAGATGAAGTCTACTTTGCCGACAAGAGTGAAGAAGTATACGAAAAAAATATGCATACGGCGAAAATAAACGCATTATTTGGTCCAATCACGAAAATTGGAACAGGTATTAGCTATGTTGTGGCACTCGGCTATGGCGCGGTTCTTGTTTCAAATGGAGAAATGACAGTCGGCCAGCTCGTCACATTTAACGTTTATTTAGGTCTCGCGGTTTGGCCGATTTTCGCGATTGGCGAGCTAATCAATGTGATGCAGCAGGGGAATGCTTCACTTGATCGTGTACAGGAGACGCTTAACTATGAGGCGGATGTTCAAGACACGAAGGTACCGATAGCTGTTGCGGCTCCAAGTGCCATTGGCTTTGATGACCTCATGTTTCAATATCCAACGAGCCAGGTGAAAAACTTACAGAAAATCTCGTTGTCTCTTAAAAAGGGAGAAACGCTTGGAATTGTGGGAAAAACAGGGGCGGGTAAAACAACATTCCTAAGACAATTACTGCGTGAATATCCACTTGATGAAGGGCAATTACAAATTGGCGGAATCGACATCGCGTCCCAAACAAAAGATCAGATTCTTGATTGGATCGGGTATGTCCCGCAGGATCATGTCTTATTTTCACGGACGATTCGGGAAAATATTTTATTTGGGAAAGAGGATGCAACAGAGGCTGATTTGGAAAAGGCCATTCACCTTGCATACTTTAAAAAAGACTTAGAAAACCTGCCAAGCGGGCTTGAAACATTAGTTGGCGAAAAAGGGGTTTCCTTATCTGGCGGACAGAAGCAGCGTGTGTCCATTGCGCGTGCGCTCATTAAAGATCCTGAAATCTTAATCCTTGATGATTCTCTGTCAGCAGTCGATGCTAAAACAGAAGCTAGTATTATTAAAAACATTCAAAATGAACGAAATGGCAAGACTACCATTATTACAACACATCGTCTATCCAGCGTGCAGCATGCAGATCAGATTATTGTACTAGAAGAAGGGCAAATTATTGAGCAGGGAACACATGAAGAGCTTCTTGGACAAAATGGCTGGTATAAGGAACAATTTGACCGTCAACAGCTAGAAGGAGGCGGGGCATGAGTACGAGTAAACGATTAACGAAATATGCGATGCTTTTTAAGCGGACCATTTTCATCGGGTTATTTTTCTTATCGGTTGCGGTCTTTGCTGATCTTGCGGGCCCGTTCATCGCTAAGAAAATTATCGATGAGCATATGACAATGGGAATTATAGAAATAAAGCCAATTGCCTGGCTGCTTTGCTTATATCTTAGTTTAGCGATCGCCACAGCGATATTACGCTATTTTATGTATATTTATTTGCAAATGGGCGCAAACCGGGTTGTCCAAAAATTGCGCAAGGATGTGTTTGGGCATATACAAACATTGCCAATACAGTATTTTGACAACCTGCCAGCTGGGAAAATTGTCGCACGTGTCACAAATGATACAGAGGCAGTAAGAAATTTATATGTGCAAGTACTTTCTAATTTCGCGACCAGCTTTATTTCAATTGCAGGTGTCTATATTGCGTTGTTTATCTTAAATTGGAAAATGGCGATGATTGCTTTAATCATGATTCCATTTATTTATATGTGGATGATTTTGTACAGAAAATATGCGAAGCAATACAATGGTGTTATTCGGACGAAGATTGCTGACATTAATGCGATGATTAATGAATCCATTCAAGGGATGACGATTATTCAAGCTTTTCGCCGTGAGCAGCAAATGACGAAGGAATTCGATGAAATGAATGAAGAGCATTATGCTTATCAGCGAAAATTATTGTTTTTGGATTCAGCAACATCCTTTAACCTAGTGAATGTCATACGGCTTATCATGTTTACCATTTTCATTGTATATTTTGGCACCAGATCCATTACGGCAGCAGAAATGGTGTCTGCGGGAACTTTATATGCATTCGTTGATTATTTAACGAGATTATTTAACCCTATTACAAATGTGGTGAATCAGTTTTCGCAGCTAGAACGTTCGCTTGTTGCAGGAAATCGGGTCTTTGAAGTTTTGGATATAAAGGGTGAAAAAGTATCTCAGGAAATGATGCCAAGATATGAAGGGCATGTCGTATTCGAGGATGTGACATTTGCTTATAAAGATCAAGATTACGTGCTGAAGGAATTATCTTTTGAAGCGAAGCGCGGCGAAACGGTGGCACTTGTAGGTCATACAGGATCTGGAAAAAGCTCAATAATGAACTTGCTGTTCCGCTTCTATGATCCGTCAAAAGGGAAGATTTATATCGATGGTGTAGACATAACAGCTGTACCTAGACAGACCATCCGTGAACATATGGGTATTGTATTACAGGATCCATATTTATTCACAGGAACAATTGCTTCAAACGTGAGCTTGAATGATCCAAAAATCACACGGAAAAAAGTAGAAGAAGCCTTGAAAGCAGTTGGTGCCGAACGTGTACTAGGTCATTTGGAAAAAGGGATTGATGAGCCTGTTATTGAAAAAGGCAGCACCCTTTCCTCTGGACAGCGTCAGCTCATTTCCTTTGCACGGGCCCTCGCATTTGACCCTGCGATTTTAATATTGGATGAAGCTACATCGAATATCGATACAGAAACAGAAGAAATTATCCAACATGCAATGGATGTTCTGAAAAAAGGACGAACAACATTTATTATTGCACACCGTCTTTCAACTATTAAAAATGCTGATCGGATTCTTGTGTTAGAACGAGGCGTAATTAAAGAACAAGGCACCCACGATGAACTGCTTGCACAGGGCGGCATCTATGACCAAATGTATCAAATGCAGGCTAAGTCACTGCATAATAAAGTGAGTGTTGGCTAGGTTCCGTTAAGGTAGAAAAAACATTAAATGCGCTTTAACGCAAAAAATTAACGCTCAACCTTGAGCGTTAATTTTAATAATGAGGTCAATAAATTCGTTATTTTCATTTAATGAGCCTAATTTAAGAGCTATGCGGACACAGTGTGCGCTATTTACGAAAAACCACGAGGTAATTACTGCTTTTTTACAATATAAAGGTACCTGTGTCCGTAAACATAAGGAATTAACCCATTTTGTACAAATAAAGGAACTGGTGTCCGCCGATTGGGGTGAAGATACATGGGGAAGAAGGCAATCATAATTGGTGCCGGTATTGGTGGATTATGTTCAGCAATTTCATTACAAAAAGTAGGCTGGCACGTAAAGATATTTGATAAGGCGAGCGAGTTGTCGGAAGCCGGAGCGGGTATTGTTTTAGCCCCCAATGCTTTGAATGTACTAGAGCAATTAGAAATAGTTAAAGAGGTTCGTTCGTTAGGAGCTCCCGTGGGAAAAGCGGAAATACGTAATTGGGACGGGAAGCTTTTACTTAATTTGCCCACTCATGAGCAAGCAAAGCGATATGGAACGTACAGTTATCTTATTCATCGAGCGATGCTGCAATCTATTCTGCTTAAAGGTCTGCTTATAGGCACAAATGTATTGCTTAACAAAAAGTTGCTAGAAATTAAACAAAGTGATGAAAAAGTGACGGCCATATTTGCCGATGGTACTAAAGAAGAAGGAGACTTACTTATAGGGGCGGACGGAATTCACTCTACTGTTCGAGCTCAGCTTTTTGGCTTTGAAAAACCTCGATATTCAGGATATACAGCTCTGAGGGGGATTTGCAGCTTCGAGGATGAACGATATTTATTCGAACAGGGCGGAGGGTTTGAAGCATGGGGATCAGGAAAAAGGTTTGGGTTCTCTCAAATTGGAGAAGGGCGAGTATTTTGGTTCGCAGCTATCAATTCTCCTCAAGAGATCCAGATCCCAATAGGAGAAAGGAAGCAAGTTGCCCTAAGGCATTTTCGAGGATGGTATAAGCCGGTTGAAGCAGTAATAGAAGCAACGGAGGAGTCAGAAATCCTTCATCACGATATTTTTGATCAAAAGCCACTTTCATGTTGGAGTAAAGGACGAGTGACTCTCCTTGGAGATGCTGCTCATCCTATGCTGCCAAATCTTGGCCAAGGTGGTGCTCAAGCGATGGAGGATGCGATTGTATTGGCGCGTTGTCTTGAGAAAAATGCAGGTATTTCAAATGCATTAATAGATTACGAACAAAAACGGGTAACTCGAACCTCAAAAGTCGTCCATCATTCAAGACGAATGGGAAGGCTCATGCAGTTGGAAAATCCGTTGATAATCAGCATTCGCAATAAAATGCTTAAAGCCATACCACCTAGACATTTTTTGGAGCGCCTGAATTGGGTCGTTGGGTATAAAGTTTAAAAAACAAACACTGTAATAAAATAAAATGACCTCTAGAAATTATATTTTCTATGAGATCATTTTTAATTTGAAATGTTTTTTTATCGTGCACTGAATTTACGAGGGACTTCTCAAGATTGTATGATATACATTATTTACTGCGTGAATGAACCTTCTCTCCTTGAACCCACACTTCTCGAATGTTTTCTGGTCGAGTCAGGTACATGATTTTCTGGAAGACATCCATAAGATCTTCATTCGCATCGAAAATCGGTAATTTTGCCGAAGGTAATGAGGTATCGATGATTTGCGCATCCCAAGAATAATTTTCTGCTAGGCGGCCAATTGGTAAGCTTAAGCTTTCTCCGCCTCCAGCAGTTGCCAGATAAAATGCTTCATTAATAGTGATGCGTGAGTTCGGCACACCTCGTTTTTCAGCCGGAAGCTTCGTATTCACACCATCCTCTAACATTCTAGATGACATCACAGCTTGTCTGGCATTATCGAAAAGACTAGGTGAGAAACCGCCTGAAATGTCGGAGCCTAAACCAATATCAACGCCCTTTGAATGCAAATGAGCAATAGGAATGACACTATTGGCAAAATAAGCATTTGAGATTGGACAATGGCCGATAGCCGTGCCTGTTTCTGCGAATAAATCAGCATCATTATCATCTAGGAAGTTACAATGCGCCATAACAGACTTTTCACGCAGCAGACCAAAGTCGTGTAAGGCAAACGCATCGTTCTTATTATAACGTTCCTTCACATAACCATGCTCCCAATCACTTTCGCTGCAGTGAGATTGAACATAGGTATCATATTTTTCTGCTAATTCCCCTAAGCCTTTCAAAGCCTCATCTGTGCAGCTAGGAATAAAGCGCGGTGTTACAACTGGATAAACACCCTGTTTTGTTGATTTTGCTAATTCCTTGACTGCTAAAATAAATTCCTCTGTATCAGCTAGGGCGGTCTTCGTATCAGCATCACGGTAATATTCAGGATTTTGTTCAGGGTCATCCATGACTACTTTCCCAACTAAACCGCGCTGTCCTTTTTCAGCACATATTTTTGCTAATAAGAAACTGGCTTCTTTATGAACAGTGGCAAAATAAAGTGCAGTTGTTGTCCCGTTTGCTAGTAGGGTACTGACCACATCCTGGTACACTTCATTTGCAAAATCTAAATCTGCAAATTTGGATTCAACCGGGAAGGTATAAGTGTTAAGCCAATCATAAAGTGGAATGTCTAAAGCTGTTCCAGACTGTGCCCATTGCGGAGCGTGAACATGCAAATCAACGAAACCAGGCAAGAAATACTGACCGTCAGCTAAGCAAAGGAAGTTCTCTTTGCCTTGATACTCATCCAGTAAGGATTGATAATCGCCATCTTCCGGAGAAGCCATTTTTTCAATCATTCCGTCTGAATTAATACAGAAAAGATAGTCTTTTAGAATTTGGACTTCTTTAGATGACTGGCTGGAAAAAGCAGTTCCTTTGAAAACCTGCAAATATTTATTCATTCATATACATCCTATTGTTTAGATTTAATATTCGATTATTATAAGGGATATCATTTGTAAAGTCTAATTCGCATTTATGATGAAACTAAGGCGTTTTATAAAACGTATGAAGAAGTATCATGAGTATTAGCTTTTATTCTATATGTTAGGGGGGAGTATGATAAATTCATGGAAACGGCCAAAATTAAAGATTCCGAAGACAGCGGGCGAATGGGTTTGGGATGTTGTTGGATATTTATGCTATTTGGGTTCGATTATTCTACTTATTTCCATTTGGAGTGAGCTTCCGGAAAAAGTGCCTGCCCACTTTAATGGTCTTGGTGAAATAGACCGTTGGGGATCAAAATGGGAACTGTTTTTGTTACCTATTATAGGTGTATTCATTATCGTTTTGATGCAGGTTTTGGAGCGATTTCCAGAATCTCATAATTATCCGGAACGATTGAATGAATCCAATGCAGAACAGTTTTACCTGCAAAGCCGAAAAATTGTGAATCAAATAAAAAACATTTGCCTTGTGCTCTTTGCCATCATCTTATTCGAATCAATTTCAATAGCGATTGGCTGGGGAAGCGGAGGATTTGGGAAATGGATTTTACCGATAACGCTATTCGGGATAGGTATTCCCATTGTGATGGGGATTATGAGGATGAGAAAGATTAAATAACAGTTTGGAAAGTAGGTATTTACATGTTAAACAAACCAAAAAAATTACAGCCCGGAGATCTTGTAGCAACAATCAGCCCTTCATGGGGAGGGGCAGGAGATCCCGAGCTTAAATGGCGCTATGAGCAGGGTGTGAAAAGATTAGAGGAAGTGTTTGGTTTAAAGGTAGTTCCTATGCCTAATAGTTTAAAAGGTTCAGATTATTTATACCATCATCCGCAGGCACGTGCAGAAGATTTAATGACTGCTTTTAAGGATAAGAACATTAAAGGGATATTCGCGAATATTGGCGGGGAAGACAGCATTCGCCTTCTTCCTTACATAGACTTTGATGTGATTAAGGAGAATCCAAAGATTTTTGTTGGTTATTCAGATGTGACGATTTCACATTTGATCTGCCATAAGGCGGGGGTTTCCTCCTATTACGGTCCTGCGATATTAACGGACTTTGCTGAGAATGTAGAAATGGATCCATATACCATTGAAATGGTCAAACGAATCCTCTTTTCAAATGAAGTAATTGGAAACATTCAGCCAGCGGAAAATTGGACTAGTGAGCGTTTGGAGTGGTTGGAATCAAATAAAAACAAGCGGCGGAAAATGCAGCCGAATTCTGGTTATGAAGTCCTGCAGGGGACAGGTGTGGTACAGGGGCGTCTAATTGGCGGCTGTATGGAAGTATTGGAGTTTGCGAAAGGAACTGCCATTTGGCCGGATCAGAAATATTGGGATAATAGTATTCTATTTTTCGAAACATCAGAGGATAAGCCAAAACCAGATTTGGTAAGGTACTGGCTGCGTAACTACGCAGCACAAGGCATTTTGCAAAGGGCAAATGGAATTATTTTTGGGAAGCCACAAGATGAAACATATTACGAGGAATATAAAGTTGAGATTCTTAAGGTCATGAAAGAAACTAAATTAGAGCATATGCCGATTCTCTACAACATGAATTTTGGGCATACAGAACCAAAGTTTATTTTGCCTTATGGTGCGATGGCGGAGATTCATTGTGAGATGGGGACTTTTGCTATTTTGGATAGTGGAGCAGAGTAAAAAGATAAATGACCTCCTTGAGATTCATTCATTCTCAAGGGGGTTATTTTTTTATCAAAAAGCGGGACAAGGGACTAGACATGTCCTATATACCCTTAGTATAGAAAATCTATTCGGGAGTAAGAAATGATAAGGCTAGGTGAAGTCTTTCAGGATTATTCCCATGTTTGTGTGAGAATCCACTAGCTTGCTTTTTTGTCCGTTAAAAATGAAAAAGAAGATTATACAGAAAAATATAACTTGCTCTATTATTCTATAAAATTTATAATTATCTTAACACGCAGACTTTTCGATATATTACCCCGATTAAGAAACAAAAAAGTTAGTATAGATTAAAAATAGAATGGGGTTATAGAAGAGTGATGGTGGAACATTCATAAGGGGGTCATACAGTGAATAAGAAGAATTTAATCTTTATTAGCATGCTGCTAGTTCTCAGTATGTTTTTAGCAGCTTGCGGCGGTGACAAGAAAACAACCACCACAGAAACACCAAAAAACAACGAAAATGGTGGAGAAAAGCAAGAAGAAAAGGCTGAAGTACCGCAGAATTTAAGAATAAATATTAATACGGAACCACCTTCTTTACATCCTGCTTTAGCGAAGGACACGACTTCTGGTGCAGTATTGAATCAAACATTCGAAGGTTTAACACGTATTAACCAAGAAGGAAAGCCTGTAGAAGCGGCAGCAGAAAAAATTGAAGTTTCAGAAGACCAAAAGGTTTATACTTTTACTATCCGTGATGCACAGTGGACAAATGGTGATCCTGTAACAGCAAATGACTTTGAATATGCTTGGAAATGGGCGCTAGACCCGAATAACCAATCTGAATATGCATACCAGCTTTATTATGTTAAAGGTGCAGAAGCTGCAAATACTGCTGGCGGATCACTAGATGAAGTTGGTGTTAAAGCATTAGATGAGAAAACGCTTGAAGTCACATTGGAAAATCCGACTCCATATTTCACAGAGCTAACAGCGTTTTATACTTATTATCCAATTAATAGCAAAGTAGCTGAAGCTAACCCAAATTGGGCTAACGATGCTGGTGAAAACTATACATCTAACGGACCTTTCGTTATGACTGAATGGGCTCATAGTGATAAAATCATCCTGAAAAAGAATGAAAATTATTGGGATGCCGGCGCTGGAAAATTAGAAACAATCGAAATGATCATGGTTAATGATCCTAATACGGAATTATCTATGTTTGATAATGGGGAGCTTGACTGGGCGGGATCGCCTACAGGTAATCTGCCTACAGATGCCATGCAGGCTCTAAAAGATCAAGGGCGTTTAACGACTCAAGCTATTGCTGGTGTATACAACTACAAGTTCAATACAACAGTTGAACCATTTAATAATGTAAATATCCGTAAAGCATTTACTCATGCAATCAACCGTCAAGAAATCATTGACAACATTACTCAAGGTGAACAGCTTCCAGCGATGGCGATTGTACCTCCATCCATGTTCCCTGAAAATGAAAAGGGTTACTTCCCGGACAATGATGTTGAAAAAGCAAAAGAGTTTTTACAAAAAGGCTTAGAAGAGCTTGGATACAAAGATGCTTCTGAGCTACCAGCTATAACGCTTTCTTACAATACATCTGAAGCACATCAAAAGATTGCACAGGCGGTCCAAGATATGTGGAAACAAAATCTAGGTGTTGAAGTTACACTTGATAATGCAGAGTGGGCAGTATACTTAGATAAATTACATTCACTTGATTTCCAAGTTGGACGTTTAGGCTGGTTAGGTGACTTTAACGATGCGATCAATTTCTTAGAAATGTATCGTGATGCAGATGGCGGTAATAATAATACTGGTTGGGAAAATAAAGAATTCCAAGATTTACTTGCTAAATCTGCTCTTGAAGGCGATCCTGCGAAACGTCAACAATTATTAAAAGATGCAGAAGCAGTCTTTATGGAAGAAATGGCAGTCGCACCTATCTACTTCTACACTCAAAACTGGGTACAAGTTGAAAACTTAAAAGGTGTTCATATTTCGGGACTTGGTGATGTTCAATACAAGTGGGCTTATTTTGAATAAGTTTGTTTAATCGAAAAAGGATTACTTTGTCAAAAATATTTGGCGAAGTAATCCTTTTCTATATAAGTTTAAACAATTTGTCTTTCGTTAGAATCTGTTACCAATCCTGGAAACAGGCTGCGGACAAGTGTTTCTAGCATAATCGGAAGCTGTATAAAAGCACTTTCGATATGGAGTCTCTCTGTTCGTTTGTGGGCGTCTTTTCCAAAAGGGCCCACATTTAAAACTGGGGCCTGCAATTGCTCCATTTCAATAAACGGAATGCTATAAGTGTCTCCCCATACGGGTGTATTTCGTTCGAAAGCAGTCCAGCCCTCAGCATTATCCTGATAGGATACATAGCTTAGGTCGCAAATTCCATTAAAGTAATGGATTTGATTCACTTCTAAATTGAACTTTTCGATGCCTGTCTTTTTCATTAAATTAACGGCTTTAATGACGAGTGGATCATGGGAAGTATTAACAGCTGGGTAATAAGGCGGCGCATATAAAAGAACGATAGTTGGCCCAAGCTCTTGACACTGAATCATAAGTGAATCGACAATGCGAATCGACTTTTCGCGGTCATCCCAATTTGCGTTCGTTAGGGCATTAGATTTAATCTTCGATATTAACTCAGTCCCCAATTTCTTTTCTGCATATTGGAGCAGCTCCTCATAGCGCATTACCTTCACTTTTCCGACAGGCTTTACACCTTCGCGCGTGCATATTTCTGTGTAAGCGGCAGTACAGGCTAAAGCAGCCTTCTCAGCTACCTCTGTAAAAATATCCATTACTTCAGCTGCCGTGCGCTTCATGAGAAAAACGTTATAAAGAGCTGCAGCGCGGTATGGAGTTTGGGTCGAATACTCCATTTTCAAATCCTTTTGTTGAAGTGAAACAGGTAATGGTGTTTTTTCGTTTAGGTCAAACTCACGAAAAATTGGATTCCATTCCATCTGCTGTGTAAGAAAGGATGCCATAAAGTTGGCAGTCATCCCGCTCATCGGTTCCCCAACATGGGTTTCTTTCCCGTAGAAAAGAGCTGCAGGCATAATTTTCCCAATTGATCCAGAATAAATATAATAGTTTGGATCTCCCGGCTCCTGGGAAAAGGAAGGCTCACTGTTCAAGAATAATTTGTAGTTTAATTGGTGTTCATCACGTAAACGTACTAGCTCCGGAACGGCAGCGCGCATTCCAGCTGAGTTTACCTCTTCATCCGGAACTGTCACGAGCAACAGATTGATTGGCCATTTTTCGAGGCTGGCTTTTTCAATTAGGGCCATATGAAGAGCAAGTCCTGTTTTCATGTCCATTGTTCCACGGCCGAATAAGTATTCTCCTGACTCAAGATCAGTACGGGCTTCTTCCGGCAGCTCATCTAGTCGATCCATTAATACTCTTGTTAGTTGCTCTGGCTGGAAAGCTAATGGTTCTAAATCACCGTATTCTTCCGTGTGGACCGTATCAAAATGACTGATGAGAACGATAGTTTCCGATACTTCAGGGTTTTTATATAAAGCAGTAACGGCATTACGTCCTAGTCCTGCATCATGTAGGCCAATGTAGGAAGGGTTTAATTTAAAGTAATCTAGCTCCATTAACTTCGCATTTAGATTGTAGGCAAATTTGCATTCTCCTTCAGTAAGTGTTCGACTTTGCCAGCTAACAAGCTCGCAAAGTAATGCACGTAATGATTCAGGTGTACCCCATTTTACATGACTCATTTTAATAGCTCCTTTTGTTCTATAATGAAACTAGCAAGATTTTGTGGCAGCGGGTTCACTTTCTAATTTGGCCAAAAATTCCTCGAGCCTTTGCATTCCTTTTTCTAGCATTGGCATTGCATAGGCATAGGAAATGCGAATATAGCCTTCCCCATATTCTGTAAACGTGCTGCCCGGAACAACTGCAACACCGCCCTCATGCAATAATTTTGTTGCAAACTCAAAAGAGGGAAGCCCAAACTTTTTGATCGATGGGAAAATATAGAAGGCCCCGTTTGGCTTGACAACGTCTAGTCCCATACTGAGAAGACGTTCATATACAAAATCCCGACGCTTTATATATTCAATATTCATAATGGAGGGAACCTCTCGGCAGGCTGTCAATGCCTCGATTCCCGCATATTGACCTGGTAATGATGCACAAATGGAGTTGTATAAATGTACATTAATCACATGCTGCATTAGCCTCTTGGGCCCTAATACAAAACCGATCCGCCAGCCAGTCATGGAATGAGATTTTGACAAGCCATGGATTAAGAATAAACGTTCACGAATCTGTGGATAGGATGCAAGTGATCGATGCTTTCCTGCAAATGTGTTTTCACTATAAATTTCATCTGAAACGATATAAATGTCAAGCCTTTCTAATAGACTAACTAAATTTTCCATTAAATCGGGTGCAATTGTAATGCCGATTGGATTTGATGGATAGTTTAATAGAATGGCTTTTGTTTTTGATGTAACTAAAGCCTCCAGACGTTCTAATGAGGGCAGAAATCCAGTGTCAGAAGTATTTAAATAAACTACCTTAGCCCCGCAAAGTTCAATAATTGGCTCATATCCAGAATAGATGGGAGCAGGTATGATGACCTCGTCACCTTCTTCAAGAATGGTTCGAAAAACAGAATCTATTCCTTCGCTTGCCCCGTTAGTAATAATGATTTCAGTTTCTGGATCATAGGAGAACCCATACCTATCCTTGAAAAATGAAGCGGTTGCCTGTCTTAATTCCAATAGTCCAGCATTATGAGAATAGGCGGTTTGATTATTTGTAATGGCTTTGATCCCTGCTTCTTTGACAGCTTCTGGAGTAGGGAAGTCTGGCTGTCCAATTGTTAAGTTAATAGCCTCCGGAAAATGTATGAGTTGGTTAGCAAATTGGCGGATTCCTGGGGCCTCCAATTCCTTTGCTCTGTGATTAATAGATAATGACATGCTTTTCACCTTTCTTGGGGTAATCTATCGCTCTATTTAATAGATGAAATATTAAAGCAAACTGATATTATTTAAATAATCCTGGCAGCCATAATGATAGGGCTGGAATAAATGTAATGACCAATAGACAGATAATCATGGACACCATGAATGGGATAATGGCATGGACAATACGTTCGAACTTAACTTTCCCAACACTTGAAGCAACGAATAGGTTGACGCCAAGCGGAGGTGTGATGAAGCCAATGGCCAGGTTTGCGACAAGTATAACTCCAAAATGAATTGGGTCAACCCCTACTGCAATAACAATAGGTAATAGAATAGGTGTTAATACAACTAATGCCGAAATTGTGTCAATAAACATCCCTACTATTAATAATAAAATGTTGATGGCAATTAAAATAATATATGGGTTTGTTGATAATTCAGTTAAAAAGGTAGAAATATCATTTGGAATTTGTTCAAGGGTCATAAAATAGGCAAATGATACAGATAAACCAATGATAATCATCGTTGTTGCATTAATAACCACGGCTTCACGAAAGCTTTCGAAAACACTCTTCCAATCCAATTCTTTATAAACAAACATTCCGATGATAAGCGCGTAGACTACAGCTACAACAGCGGCTTCTGTTGGTGAAAAGATCCCTCCGTAAATACCTCCCAAAATGATGACAGGGATTAATAGAGCCCACTTCGCATCATTTGTAGCCTTCAAAACACTTTTGAAATCAAATTTCTGCACTTGTTCAGGCTTATAGCCTTTTTTCTTCGAAATGAAATAGGATGTAATCATTAATCCAATCCCAATAAGCAGACCTGGAATAATCCCAGCTAGGAATAGGCTTCCGACCGATACACTTCCAATAACACCGTAAAGGACAAATGGGATACTCGGTGGAATAATAACGCCGATAGAACCTGCAGATGCTGAAACCGCCGCAGCATAACCGCCATCATACTTTTTGGCAATCATAGCTGGTATCATAAATCCGCCAATTGCTGCCACGGTTGCAGGACCAGATCCTGAAATTGCCGCAAAGAACATACAAGCAACGATCGTCACCATCGATAAACCGCCAGTCATCCAGCCAACCATAGTTGTAGCTAAATCAAGAAGGCGTTTGGATACCCCGCCTTTCCCCATTAGAATCCCGGCGAGCATGAAAAAGGGGATGGCAAGAAGCGGGAATGAATCGAGTGATGTGAATGCTTTTTGGGTAATAATATCAAGTGGCAAGGTTGAGCCAAAATAAATGGCCACGAGGGCTGATACACCTAACGAAATAGCGATTGGCACCCCGATGAGCAAGCAAATGAATAATGTTCCGAATAATAATGCAACCGTCATCCGATAATCTCCTCACTTTCCTCTTTCTCATAGTTGCCTTTCCAAATTTCAATTAATTGCTGAATTAATCGAATTGCCATTCCGGAGCCTCCAAGTGGTATGGCTAGAAAGGCAATCCAAATTGGTACCTGCAAAGCTGGAGTTACCTGGCCATGCTGGAAACTGATTAAAACTAACTTTGTACCAAATACAGCTAAAAATAACGAAATAAAAAACCAAATTAATACGCCTAATCCTTCGAAAACTTTCCGAGGCGTCCCTTTTAAGCGTGTAATAAATGCTTCCACTCGTATATGCTGGCGAAGCTTAACAGCATAGCTTGCACCGATCCATACTTGGAAAATATGAATATATCGGGCGAGCTCTTCTGTCCAGCTTGGTGCTGATTGAAATAAATAACGACCGACTACCTGACCGAAAATGAGTGCCACCATTAGGACAAGTGTCCATACTAAAACAACTTCTTCGAATCGAGCAAATTTTTTTGCCATGCTTTACACATCCTTTAATAATGAGGAATCAAGAACTTAATCTTGATTCCTCGAATGTTATTACTTATTTGCTTCTAATGCCTTATTAACTAATTCCTCACCGATTTCAGGTACGTGTTTGTCATAGACCGCTTTTGCAGCTTCACGGAATTGTTCACGCTGCTCAGAACTTAATTCATTAACTTCCATTCCACTTTCTTTCAGTTTTTCTAAAAACTCTACATCCTGTTTTTGTGCTAGCAGACGCTGTTCGTCACGGAATTCTTCAGATGTTTTCATCACTAATTGCTGAAGATCCTCAGGAAGGCTGTTATAAAAGTTGTTGTTCATTAGTAAAATAGTTGCTGCGTATACGTGACCACTCATAGTCAGGTATTTTTGTACTTCGTAAAATTTATTTGTGTAATATAAGGAGATCGGTGCTTCCATTGCATCATAAGTTTTTTGCTGAAGAGCAGTGTAAAGTTCACCAAATGCAAACGGGGAAGCGTTAGCTCCGAATGCAGAAAATGTAGCCGTATGAACTGGGTTTTCTAAAGTACGGAATTTAATGCCCTTTAGGTCTTCAGGGGCCTCAATTGGACCATTATTATTTGACATATGACGGAAGCCGTTTTCTCCAAAAACAAGACCTTTCAAGTCATTTTTCTCTAATTCCTTCAATAATTCTTGTCCAAGTTCACCATCAAGAGCTTTATAGGCAGCTTCGTGATCATTGAAAAGGAATGGCAAATCGAAAACCATAAATTTTTTGTTAAATGAAGCAAGTGGGGCTAGTGCTGGAATTGTCATTTCAATATTGCCGAGCTGTACAGCTTCGATTGCTTCACGGTCAGAACCATAAAGCTGACCATTTGGATATAGTTCAACCTTTAAACGTCCATCAGATTCTTTCTCAAGCCTCTCTTTAAAATCAACTGCAGCTAAATGTGTAGATTGCTCTTCAGAAACTAAGTAAGCAATACGAAGAGTATGAACCTTCTTTTCACCATCACCGCTTGAAGTGATTTCTTTTGGACGTCCACATCCTGTGATGACGAGTAAGCCGATAAGTAATAATGCCAATAATTTCTTCATTTATTTTCCTCCTTTTGGAAATTACTTAAGAATCGCTTTTCAACTTTTTGCAGATGTTCAAGCATTTTTTCCTTCGCTAATGAAACCTTCTTAGATTCTAGTGCCTCAACTAGCTTTACATGTTCTTCGTAGGCTTCGTATGCGCTTACATGAAGTGTGTTAGATAATAAGAGGAATGCGCGGTTGNNGTTCATTTGATGAATCATTTCCTGGAATTTCGAATTTCCGTTTCTAGAAGCAAGAATTAAATGGAATTCACGGTCTAAATCAATGAAATTGTGATAATGATTTTGTTGGACAGCTTCTAATTGATGTTCTAAATTTTCCTTTAATTCATCGAATAGATGTTGATCTAAAAGGGGCATAATTTTTTCGATATTATGAATTTCTAGCACTGACCTCAGTTCCATATATTCCAAAGAATCTTCCTTTGTAAAAGTAGCGACAGTGGCAGGACGTCCCTTTTGTAAAACGATTAGGCCTTCTGCAGCTAGGCGCTTTAACGCTTCCCGTAGCGGGGTGCGACTAATGCCAAGGTCTGCTGCCAGCTTTTCCTCTGGTAATTCCTGTTCTGGTGCAAGTACAGCGGAGCTAATGTCCTTCTTTAATAAATTGTAGGCTTGGTCAGCCAATGAAACATTATGGATGATTCTTCTCAAAGATCACTCCTCCTTTCGGTATTCAGTATACTGTATACAGGAATATTAAATTATTATAATCTATTTGTAAATAGAAATATTTAAATAATTTTGAAGAGTTATTATGGTCAGTTAACTAAATGATCTGAAAAGAGATACAATTCAGGAGGGATTACGCATATAATAGATTAATAGAAAAGTTGAAAGTTTTTGAGGAATTAATTATTAGAGGGGGTTTTCCTTATGTTTATCCAAAAACTCATCGAACGTCTTGGCAGGGAAAAGGTTAGCCAAAGTGAAACAGAACTATTCCGTCATAGTCATGATGAATCATTTCATACACCAGTAGAGCCTGATGTAGTTTGTTTTCCAGAGAGCCGTGAAGATGTTGAGGCCATTACAGGGATAGCCCGCGAGCATAAAATCCCTGTAACCCCTTATGGAGCTGGATCGGGACTTGAAGGTCAAGCGATCCCTATCAAAAAGGGGATTTCAATTAACTTTAGCAATATGAATAAGGTCACTCATTTTTCACCAGAGGATTTATTAATTACTGTTCAGCCGGGAATCACGCGTTTGGAATTAAATAAAGTAGTAAACCGGCATGGATTAATGTTTCCGATTGACCCAGGTGCAGATGCAACTATAGGCGGAATGGTTGCAAATAATGCGAGTGGGACAACGGCCGTTCGTTACGGTTCAATGCGTGATCAGTTGCTAGATTTAGAGGTTGTCTTGGCTGATGGGGCAGTCATTCATACTGGATCTCATGCAAAAAAGTCATCTTCTGGTTATCATTTGACAGGACTGTTTGCGGGGTCTGAGGGAACCTTAGGCATAATCACGGAAATCACATTAAGGCTCCATGGCATTCCAGAACACACATTGGCTGCTCGCTGTACATTTGACACACCTGAGGAATGCGCGGAAGCGGCAAAGTCAGTTTTACTCAGCGGGATTCCGGTCATGCGTATGGAGCTGGTGGATGCAGAAAGTATTTCTCAGGTCAATGCATATGGTGGCTATCAATTCCCGGTTAGCCATTCTTTGTTTTTTGAATTCGCCGGCACCAAGGGAGCGGTGGAGGAAGAGGCGAAGGTAACGGAACAATTAATGAGTGAGCTCGGATGTAGAAATTGGGAAGCGGCAAGCGGATCGAAGGAACGGATGGAGCTTTGGAAGGCTAGGCATGAAATGGCTTATGCATACCGGCATATTAAAGGAATGGCCAATACGGGAGCGGATGTCTGCGTACCAATTTCACGGCTGCCAGAGCTTGTCGTGTATGCTAGACAGCTAATCGATGAAAGTGGATTAACGGGAGGTATCTTGGGACATGTGGGGGATGGAAACTTCCATACGATGGTTATTTATGATCCGAAGGTATCTGGTGAAAAGGAAAAGGCTGAATATACGAATGAAGCACTTGCTTTAAAAGCTATTGAGGTTGGCGGAACTTGTACGGGGGAACACGGTGTAGGGCTTGGTAAGATGAAATTTCAAGAGGCTGAGCATGGAAATGCCGTTATTATTATGAAACAGATGAAGAAAATGCTTGATCCAGAAGGTTTATTAAATCCGGGGAAGATATTCCTATTAGATTGAATGTAGTGACCTATCGGAGGTTAAAACTGCTTTCTTAAAAAAATAAAGAATGTTAGGAGAAACGAATCCAAGTTTGTATTGGGTTCGTTTTTTGTTGAGTATGAGAGACGAGGATTCATCGCATATTAGGTAAGACTGTAATTCAATTTCAATCCGCAATAACTGATGGGTGGAAAGAAGGAAACCGAATGAAAAAAGACATGATAAAAGGTGCGTTTACAATTAAGAAGAGTCCTTTTCCTTGGACGAGGGCTATTTCTGCTGGGCTAAGTGCATCTTTGCCTGTCGTCATTGGAATATTATTGGGGAATTTCCAGTTTGGTTTACTGGCTGGAGTAGGAGGTTTTTCTTATCTTTATGTCCTCAATGAACCGTATCCGCAAAGAGCAAAAAAAGTATTTTTTGTTCTGCTAGGACTTTCAGCTTCTATTGGATTGGGTACACTTACGGCATCTTCGCCACTTGCATTTGCTATCTTGCTTGGCGGAATTGGGGCGGTTGGAACCTTTATTTTTGGTGCGCTTAAAATCCCTGGTCCTGCCTCCATATTTTTTGTGATTGTATTCGCAATGACATCAGTTATGCCCATTGATCCATCTAATGCTGCCTTACGGGCCGGTCTTGTTTTACTAGGAGGATCCCTATCATGGGTAGTAGCCATGATAGGCTGGTTTTTCGACCCACATGGACCAGAAACAAAAGCAGTTAAACGGATTTATTTCGAACTAGCAGCACTTCTTCATTCTATCGATACAGAAACATTTAACGAAGCGAGAGAGAGAACCTTGTCCGCATTGAAAGACGCAGATGCAACTCTTCTAAAAGGATATGTATCATGGAGGAGCTCCAATTCCTTTAAAAGATTGTATTTATTAAAAGAATTAGCGAATGTTATGTGGTCAGATATTCTTGAAATGTATGCAGAAGGAAATACAAAATACCTGCCAGAATTAGGAGAATCTGTGAAAACACTGGCTGATTCATTAGATCGTAAAAAGAAACTCAACCCTTTGGAAATTTTGCAGCCAGAAGAAAGTGATCAAGCTGTAGAGCAACTAATCTCAAGAATCTGTGAAGCTAATGCCATTATGAAGGAATCTATTTCAAAGATTAATCAGGAACTAAAAATAATAAAGCCTACCTTCAAAAGAATTCTTATAGATGCATTTGATAAACATTCCATTGTGTTTCTTTCTTCTTTAAAGTATGGATTTGTCTTAATGGCCGCAGCAATGATTGCTTTCTCATTTGAATTTGAACGATCCTATTGGATACCAGTATCGTGTGGAGCAGTCATGCTAGGGTCTACAATTATAAGTACACTCCATCGAGCCATTCAAAGATCAATTGGGACTACGTTAGGTATCTTAGCAGCAGTAATCATCCTCTCATTGAAGCCAACACCTATGACCGTTGCTTTGTTCATTGCACTATTACATTTTTGTACAGAGCTATTAATAGTGCGAAATTACGCGTTTGCTGTTACTTTCATTACTCCAAACGCATTGTTGATGGCTGAAAGTACGTCTCATATACATAATCTTTCCTATTTTGCTACAGTGAGAATAATTGATATTCTGATCGGATGCGCCATTGGTTTGATAGGAGTATTATTAATTGGCAGACAATCTGCCTCAAGTCGACTTCTTCATTTAATGGCCAAAACCATTCGCAGCCAGTCTCAATTATTATTTAGCTTGTTTTCAGAAAACAATGAAGTTATTTATGTGGAGAGCAAAGAACAAAATAAAATGCGAACTAATTTGGTCAATTTAAGGACCGTCTATTCCACAGCATTAGGTGAAATTCCAGCTAATAAAAAGTGGTTAGAGTATCTATCACCTGCCATTTTTTCAATGGAACAGTTAGGACAATTACTTGATTTATGTTCAAAAAATGCACAACGTCCTATACTATCAGATGAATCCCTTGCTCAATTTCTTTTCGTGTTTGAAACAATGGCAAATACGCTTGAACATGATGTAATAGCAGAAAGAAAACATGTCCCATGGATCGAGGGGTATTCTAAAATACAAAAAGAAATTATTTCTTTGCAGGAATCACTGGAGCTTTTGAAGCATAAGGACGGTTCTCGCGTTTCCGCAGAAGGGTCTGTTCCTTCGAAAATCACCGAATAAGCCTTACACAGGGCAGTTTTTCAAAAATATCTTGACATTAAATATTTGATGTAACTATAATGGTTACATCAGGAGGTTGAAGGAAATGAAAATTAGCAGCCGATTTACTGTAGCTGTTCATATTTTGTCTCTCGTATCTATTGAAAAGAGTACACTTTGTACGTCTGAATGGATTGCTGAAAGTGTGAATACAAACCCAGTAGTCATACGAAGAGTAATGGGGAAACTTAAACGAGCAGGCCTCATTCAAGTTCGCCGAGGTACAGGTGGTGCTGAGCTTCAAAAACCTTTACAAGATATTACCCTCCTTGATGTGTATCATGCTGTCGAAGTTGTCGAAGAAGGCGAGTTATTCCAATTCCACGACAGTCCGAATCCAAGTTGTCCTGTTGGGGCTAACATTCAATTGGTTCTTGAATTGATTTTATTGAAGGCTCAAGAGGCAATGGAATTAGTATTAAAAGAAGTAACGATGATGGATATTGTAACGATTTTAAATGAAAAAATTGGGTGAAACATCTAATTTTTTTATTTTTACACACGTTGTAACTACCTTGGTTACAACGTGTGCAAAACCATCTATTGGTATGGATGCATAGCCGACCTACCTTGTGGTGAAAATAATAAACATAATTTTAGGAGGTTTTTTCAGATGAAAATTGGCGTAATTGGAGCTACAGGAAAAGCAGGAAGTCTTATTTTACAAGAAGCATTGGATAGAGGGCATGAAGTTACAGCGATTGTAAGAAACGCTTCAAAATTAACAAATACAAATGCAGCTGTTCTTGAAAAAGATGTATTCGAATTGAAGGCAGGAGATGTAAGTCAGTTTGATGCAGTCGTGAATGCGTTTGGTGCGGTACCAGGACAAGAGCATCTTCATGTTGAGGCAGGAAAAGCATTAATAGAAGCGATGAAGGGAGCTCCAGAAACAAGATTAATTGTAGTAGGCGGAGCAGGAAGCCTATTTGTAGATGAAGATCAAAAAATCAGATTGATCGATACTCCCGAATTCCCGAAAGAATATTACGCAACAGCCTTTAATCAAGGCAAAAATCTGGAAGATCTGCAAAACGCAGCAGGCATTAAATGGACTTTCCTTAGCCCAGCCGCATTTTTTAACCCGGAAGGTAAAAGAACAGGTACTTACCAAAAAGGAAAAGACAATCTCATTGTTAATTCAAAAGGGGATAGCTATGTGAGCTATGCAGATTATGCAATTGCGATTGTAGATGAAATTGAAAATCCAGCTCATATCAATGAGCGTTTTACGGTTGTATCTGAGGGAGAGTAAAATCGGGCTTTTTTTAATAGAAAATAAGCAAAGTTGCCAGGCACCACGATGCAATATCTAGATATTGATATTATTGTGGAGCCAGGCGCATTAAAGGACAGGCCCTAGGAAAGGTTATAATTTAAACTTGTTTGCAATGGATTCCATTTCTGTAGCCATGGAAGCTAATATTTGGATCGCTGAGTTGATTTCTTCCATGGATGCAGTCTGTTGCTGTGATGAAGCAGAGACTGTCTGCATGCAATCGGAAACATCCGAGGTAATCTTCTCTATGCTCTTTACATCTAAATTGGCGTTCTGAATGTCATCATTAATTCTAATAATCCCCTGAAAAATTTGATCAAACTCGTGTGTATTCGTTTTGATAGATTCATGGATTTGCAAGAATGTTTGCCCGGCATTTTCCACCTTTATCATGCCGTCTTTCACTGTTTCATTCCCATCATTCGTTAAAGAAACGGCTTCATTTGTTTTTCCTTCGATTTCAACTATGATATTCGCTATATTTGAAATGCTATTAGAGGTTTCTTCTGCTAAGCTTCTAATTTCATTCGCGACAACCGCAAAACCCTTTCCTTGTTCCCCGGCCCTTGCTGATTCAATCGATGCATTTAAGGCAAGAAGATTCGTTTGCTTGGATATATTCGTAATCATTTTAAGAATTTCCCTGACTCTTGCGGACATATGGTTGAGCTCTTCCATTACAATAGTAAGATTGTTCGTTTTCTCTTGGATGTTTTTCATATGATGAACAGAGTCTTTGATAAGTGTGTTCCCTTCGGCTGCTTTTTGCAATACTTGCTGAGAATGAGATGCAGTTCTGCTAATTTTTTCGGTCATTGAACCTGTGTTTTGAGTGATATTTCCAAAGGTATTCTTCACTCTTGTAAGATTAGCAGCTTGATTCTTAACTGAATCTGCAACGTTCTGCAGGGTATTCGAAACATCATCTACAATTTGGGTTACTCCCATTACATTGACAGTCAACTCTTCAGAAGACGCAGCGATTTCTTTAGAACTGTTCGAAGAAAGATGCAAGCTCGCCTTCAAGCTCTCTACCATTTGATTAAAATTCTCAGATAGTTCATGTATTTCACCTGTGGCATTCAAGTCTTGCATATCGAGGGTCAAATCCCCTTCAGAAATCCTTTTTGTGTATGAAGTTAGCTTTTTCAATGGGAGAATCGTTTTTCTGACAAATAGGATAATGATTAATCCTGCAATTAAAAGGGAAATGACACCGACAATAATCGTAGTTGCCACCATACTCCACGTTCTATCTGCTAGAATCTCAGCATTAAAGTCAATTGCACTAATGGCAATTAACTCATTAGTAGGGTCATGGTTTTTAAAAATAGGAGCATATCCAGTCAATCGCTTTATTCCGGCAAATTCATAAACATCAGAGTAGATTGGATCTCCCTTCTCTTTTAATTGTGTAAGAATACGGGGATCAATCGGAATTTTATCGCCAACGTTAACACCTTGAGTTTGGAGATTATGATCAGCAACAAGGACTGTGCCGTCAAGTGATAGAAGTGATTGGTTCTGAAAAATTGGCTTATGAGCAACCGTCCAACTAATTTTTTGATTAAGTTCGTTCACCTCAGAATCACTTAATTCATGCAAATTATTAATATCCTCATTCGATAGCAGACCAGTTGTGATATTAGCACAACCAATTAACTCAATACCGGCTGCTTCTTTTACCTTAAAGTATGTCATTTGATACGTAGTAAAGGAAATGATCACTAGGCTAATAAGTACCACAACGGAAACTAGCGAGATTAATCTTGTAAGAATAGATTTTTTCACAATATTCCCCATTTCATTTAACTTTTTATGATTATATAGGAAAAAATACCCATGTTTTATCTTACACCAAGTTTTCTGAATTCGGCAGTGATTTTTAATACAAATTATGGAGAATTGGTGAAAAATGTGGTTTGCAAAAATAGGATATAAATGGGGGGCGGGGATTGTTTTGTTATTAATCTATTAAGGCGAGAGTCTGGATGGACATTTCACCAAGAAATTGGTTTAAAAAGTCCAAGCA